>JAOUBX010000031.1 GCA_029860075.1 Deltaproteobacteria bacterium
TTTTGCTTCTTTTTTCAGGAAGTTATTTCGTTAAGGCACTTATCCGGTTTATCCGGGCTGGGCGGCCTTTCTTTTGTTACTTTTCTTTGTACCCTCAAGGGGCATAAATCCAGCAAAAGAAAAGTAAAATTATTATGGCATAGCCTTTTAACTCTAACCCCGCCCAAAGGACGGGGATTTCAAAGATTAATTAAAGTAGCGTACATATAAAAAAAGACCAAAGTCAAAACAGTCACCACTGTCATGCATTCGAGTGCGTTGACAGCTTATGCTCTCAATTATAATGAGCAATCACTTTGCTCACTTTGTCTGAATCATTAAAGAAAAATACTTCAACTGCTTTTTTATCAAACACTGATTTATAATAAATAGCAATTGAATCGATACTCTCGGTAACGTCAATAAACTCAAAATGTAAATGGGGAACCTTTTCTAATGCGGCCTGCCAATACTGCCTGATTTTATCTTTTCCTTTTAAAGCGCCCGTATCTATTCCCAGCGCTACTTTAATCATTGGAGATGTTATTGAAAAATCATCAGCATAATGATCCAATATCTTATCCAAATCATGTGAATTCCATGAATCAATCCACTTCTTTGCAAAATCATTTTTATCGGGCTTCATATTTTCCCTTTCATTTTCTTAAGACTAATCCATTAGCATGTAGTTTTCCCGATAATATCAGAAGAAAATAGCCATTACAAATTTATATTGCTGCATTTATCACTTAAGGTATGCTCTGACCTGATATTTGGCCGGATAACATTCAATATTGCCTGTTGAGGCTACAGGAAAACCGGGAAGGTTCAGTCAACTTTATTACTCTTATAAAAGATCAATTCGCGCTTTCAGGAAGGAACACACAACTATCTCCTCTCCATAAAAAAAGCCCGTCACCATCTCTGGTTCGGGCTTTCCATTTTTCCGTCAGTTGTTCCGCATGGGCAGAATAAACCTGCCCATCCTTGACTGCTGGAGAGCATATTTCGATTAGCTCCATTCAGAACCATCTCCTGATTTTTACAAGCGCTTTTTTACCGAATCCCAGTCTATATCAAAAGGCTGAATGGAGTCTGGTTCCGGTGCCGTGGATAGTCTTTCTATCCTTTTAACGGTTGGCGGATGCGTACTTATCAGTTCGGGGATATTGCCTGAAGACGGACCTTCCAGTTCTTTTAATTTTTCAAAAAAAGAGATTAAATTAGAAGGGGATATTCCGGCCGATACCATTATTTTCACAGCGCCGTCATCAGCCTTTTTTTCCTGATCACGGTTAAAAGAAAGGCCCTCCAGGCCCGAGGCAAGTTCCGCCAGTTGAGTAATTGATGATGTGTCACCGAAAATAACGGCTATTAAAATGCTGAGCCCCGCTTGTCTCAGCAGCTTTTCTATGCCGTGCCGCTCCAAAACATGGGTAAGTTCATGAGCAAGCACACCGGCCACTTCTTCCGCTTTTTGGGAACGTTTAATAAGTTCCGACGTGACGATAAGGTAGCCCCCGGGCAAGGCAAAAGCGTTTACCTGCTTTGTGTCAATAATGGACAGTTCATAGTTAATATGAGCGCCATCATGTTCATCTATGCGGTTTACGATTTTGGAAAGGGCCGCCACAACATCAGGAGAGGTAATCTTCCTTTCTCCTGTTAAAAAGTTTTCGTAAGCAATAGCCCCGATTTTCTGCTCCCATTCCAAAGGAAGCATTCTTGTGGCAATGGGAACGAGAGAGATAATAAAAAGGTAGGAAAGTATCAAAATTCCTGCAATGGCCCCCAATAAAACAGGAACACGCCTTTTTTCCACTTTATCGTTTTTTTGCCGCTGCGTTGAGAGCGTACTTACCTTTGAAAGGAATGAGGGTGACCCGGGAAGGGCAGCAAGATGTGAAAACATCTGTTCATCATTACAATAGATGAAGTTCCGCCCTTCCTTGTCTGTCCATGAAATTTCAAGGGTAGTGGCGCTATCTCCCTTAAGCTTGAAATCAGCAAATTGAAAGGGAACATGCTTTCTCTTTCCATGGGGAAACTCGATTTCAACATCTGTTCCCGGATAGATAAGCAGTGTTGCGCTTTCTTTTTCTTTCTCTAAATAATAAACAACTTTACAACGATGCAACTTATTATCCTTTTGCCGGAATAAACTGCTTGACCCAGGAACCGAATCCGGGAGAGTTTCTGGTTTGGATATATACGTCCCCGGGCCCCTCGAAGCGACAAACCAGTCCTTCGCCACTGGTAAAACTGGAAATCCAGCCCTTGGAAGCCTTTTCTATTTTATAGTTTGAATTAGCGCTCCAGGCTACCATGTGGCTATTGTCGATAATCTTCACTTCACCCGGAGCAAGACTCAGTTTCATAATGCCGCCATAGGTGCTTACAACAACTTTACCCGCTCCTCCAAGGCGCATAACAAAAAAACCCTCGCCCGAGAATAAACCTTTCGTCAGGTTTTGCGCTTTTGTTGATACGGTAACGCTATCTTCAGCAGCAAGAAAGCCATCTTTCTGAAGAATATACTCTTCAGAACCATCAAGCTCCAGGATTGCCATTTCACCGGGGTAGGCCGATGCAAGCATGGCGTCTCCATCACCTCTTTCTGCTTTAAGAGTCTGGAAAAACAGTGATTCCCCTGCAAGCAGTTTACGCGCCAGGCCACCGATAATTCCACTTTCCATCTTTGAGTTAACATCAAGCGTGTCACTCATCGTAATCATCGCCCCTGACTCCGCCTTTATTGATTCACCTCGTTGCAGTGAAACATTCAGTGTTGCAAAAGCGCCTTTACTAATAATGTTAAAATCCATACTATCCTCCTTTTCATGTTAGTTTATTAGATTAACAAGTAACGCCGGCCCCTGAAGGGCTGGACGGCAAAGCCTGTTCCGCCGCATGCGCCAAAGCCGGGAAGGACAATGGCGAACTCCGGAAATTGAATAATATCCCCGGAACCGGGTTCCGTCCAATGCCGGCATTGCCGGATTTTTAGCTTACTCTCCCAACATTATTGAGGGCTTGCCCCTTTGTTTATCGATATCTATAGAAACATGATTTCCAGGCAGAGCAAATGCGCCTTTGCCCATGAAAAAAAATGACCACTTATTTTTATCGTATTTATCAGTCACAGTTAATTCAAAATGCTTAAGTGGCCCATAGTTCAGCTTTAAAAACTCATTTTTGGCAATCTCTTCCGCATTTTTTTTGCTAATCAAATCACGCTGTTCAAGGGTTCTAATATCAGGGCCATTACAACTATTTATGAAAAGTGAAGTGACAAATAGCAGCGCAAAAAATAATCTCATAATAAATACCGCTTTGAAATAACAAGAACAACAAAGAACTGTTTGATCACCTTACTCATCATTAATTGCCATCATAAGAGAGCCAGACCTTATCTGCCTATGACATCTTTTATACGGGCCGCGCCGCTATCGGACACCATGAGTACTGCAATGCCTCCATGCCGAAGGTCCTTCTCCAGAACCAGGGCCTCCTTTTTCGGCGCAAAAAAGGCCTCAATCCCATATTTAACTCTGTAGGAATCCCTTCTGTATCTTCCATTCTCTACTCGTCCCCGCAAATAAATACCACTGCCGGGTGCAACAAGTGAAACGTCTGAAAGTTCATAGATGTCATTATCTCCCGCTTTGAGTGATATATAGATTATTTCACCATTTCTCGGGACTTTGGCGTCGGGAAAATGACTTGATTTGATACGGGAAAACTCATATCTTAATCGCGCATAATTCCCTCTGAACATTGATCGGGGGTCTACGGGAACAGTCTTTACCTTGATTTCACTTCCTGTCCACAATGGGATTGCAGCGCTGACATAGATACCGCTTAAAACAAGAAACTGAAAAAAAATTGCTATTGCTAAACCTGCGCCGACCTTACTTTTCATGCGGCTTCTCTCCCGGGTTCGTAGTTTTTCCAGTACTTTGCAGCGCCGAGCAGCACGATGGCACAAACCATAAACAGCAATGCGCCACCAATATAATCGCCAATTAAATCAATATAACGCATGAAGGCCGTTAACAGTATAGACAGCACACCAAGAAAAAAGTAATGAGACATGCCATTTTGTATGCCCCTTAGAATCAGCCAGATACCGGTGGTGATAAGGGCGAGGTTGTAAATGATCTGGAAATATACAGCATGATCCCTATTTCCTGAAACCAAAACAGCGATAATTGATATCAAATAAAAAGGCATTATATAGATTGCCCTGTTTATTCTTTCAGCCTTATAAGCCAAAAACAATGAAAAACCTGAAATTACGGCGATAATTATCCACATTGACATTGTGTGTTCCCAATTTGCTCTGATCAGCCTTCGCCAGGGTTGTTCAAAGCTCATTATAAACATCAATATCAGTCCGAATCGCAAGGTCCAGACTGCCAGTACGGCGGCGTAATCTTTAGCAACGACGGATTGCCTCCCCTTCAGCCAATGGCTAAACATATAGGCAAAAATAAACAATGCTGCACTAACAGGCAGGTGTTCAGCATGAAATGAATAGTAATTACCTTGACGCCAGTATTCTGCAAGCGAATATTCAACCCAAAAACCAATAGACGCCACTGCCGTTAAAAAAAGACCGATACTCTGTTTTCCGCGGTATAAAACAAGCAAAGCGCCTAAAATAAATAAGGGGAAAAGGGCGGGGTAAAAGCCCATATCAAGTTCCAGATAAAACCAGAGCATCCCCAGCAAGGTGCTTTGCAAAGCAATCCATGGGCTGTTAATCAATATAGCGATAGGTAAACAACCTGTGGCCCACCAAAATACCCCATCCGGCATATGTTCACCGAGATGGTATATCTGAGCAATTAATATAATCGAGGCGCCATAAAAAAGGTTGCCTAATAAAAAAACACCTGTGGCAGCGCTTTTTTCACGGGACAAGTATTTTCTTAAGGCAATTCCCTGCGTTCCCACTGTCAGCACGATTAGACCCCACATTCGCACTGCGCGGGGGATATTATCCCAATTAGCGCCAATGAGAGTGATAACTGCCAGGCCGATAAAGAGATATCCCAGGGCAACAAGAACGTTATAACCGAGTGAACGATTTTTTACCTGATCGTAATCGACACCGTAACGCCGACATATTTTTTCTGCCTGTGATTGCGTTATAATATCTTCCGAAACCCATTCAGAGGCTTCCCTGGCAATATCATTTTTCAGCAATCGGATTAAACGCATTAATTCCTCTTCACTTTTCCTTCAATTCTTTTTCCCCATCTGTCTACTCCCCTTTAAATCTTCTTGATATATGTTTATACCTTAATCAGGCGGGTTTTGCAAAGGGGAAGAACATGTTATGAGTTGCGGTTTAAGAAAAACGCCCCGGCCTTCCCCTGCTGAAAATGTCTCTTATGAGCAACAAAACAATTCATAACAGGCTTTCGCTGTCGCTCATAAGGAGAGACCTCTTTTGACAGGGCTTATTCTATTCTTCTTTTAAGTGACAATCTCCAACAAATATCATATCAGTTGAGTAATAAGTCATTTCTGTTGATTGTTTTTTTGAAAATGATTTATTAGAATGCACATCTAAGATTCATCCATCCTGCTTAGTAAACATCACAGTGACATATAAGATATTCAGAGTACCCCATCGAGCGTGCGGCGGACACAGCTGTTTCTGCAATAAATGCAGGAAAGTGTGTTGTCCTTATTGCGCTCATGCCATGGGAAAGTCTTGATCTGCCGAGAGGCGTGACCATCTTTGATGGCTTCTATTGGGATTCCGAATCTGCAAAGAAGGGCACCCACAGAGTTTCATAAATATTAAGAAAGGAGGGTGGTGTCTGATTTAAATCAAAATAACAATCTCTATTATTCGACCCGGGTCAGCGACCGGACTCGATAGATAAAAGCGAAATCCGGTTATCAGATTATTCTCCAAACTTTCACCGGGTCTGCGCTTGCTGCGTCCGGCAGATAAGCACGATGGCATTATTTTTTAATACGGTTCAAAAAATATATTTATATCAATTACAAAGGAGAAATAAAAAATGAAATATACCCGATTACTTATTGCTGGAATCCTCTGTTTGTTTACAGCTTTTACAACCCATGCAGCGCCCCCCGGCAATGTGCCTGCCGCATCGCAGGCCGCCCTCGGTATCAGACCTATTGATGCGCTGCAGGCACAGATAAACCAATTATTTGCATCTGTTACCTCATTGGAAGAACGTGTAACGATTACCGAGCAAAGCATTCAGTCATTAAAGGCTCAAGCCGCATCCCTGCAGCAACAGATTTTGGATAATGACGGCGATATTGCCTCACTTGAGACAGAGCTTGCCGCTGCCATGGCCATGATCTATAAACTGGAGCAGGAATTAGCTCAACTTGAGCAAGTTGTGGCCTTAAAACAAAATATTATTTCGGGCACCTGTCCTGATGGCGAGTATATTCAGGAAATCAATGAAGACGGCAGTGTCGTATGCAGTGTTGACGCCGGGGCCAATGGTATTGAACAGTTCTCAATCTACAAAAGTTATTACTTAAAAGATTGTTTTTGTTTATGGGTTGATTGCAATCCTTGCCTAACAGTGCCCGCAGCGACAATCTATGCTACATGCCCCACAGGAACAACTATTTCCGGTGGCGGTTATACTGCAGGGCCATGGGTAGGAGTAAGCTCCAGCCGCCCTAACGGTAATAGCTGGGCTGTGTCAGCTGCTATTGCGCCTCTGTTCATGTTTATAGGTGGTGAAATTATTACTCACGCCAACTGCATAGCGCCGAGATAACCAGTTTGTCCTTTGCAAAAAGGAGGGGTTGGTCAAGCGCAACCCCTCCTTTTTTAACAAGGAATGAAATCAGGGCCCCTTATGCGTAAAAGGTAAAAACGGTTTCAACTGCCCATTAGAGCAAAATATCGGGACACGGATCTGCACAGATTTCACGGTTTGGCGAGAGATTGGAGTAATTCCTTTCCATCACAGAGCACATGGCGCCCGCAGAGCATAAAAGCGCTGGAAGGAAAAAAAAGCGTAAATTTTCATTTCAAACCAGTCTTATCAATGTCACTTCAGGGGGGCAGTTCAATCTCAAAGGCAGCAGCAGGTGACCGATACCCCGGCTTACATAGGTCTGCCGGGCGCCGTCACGAACCAGGCCTGCCCTGTACTTCTGGCCGTATTTTGAAGGAATAACAGGCTGACCGATAAGAGGAGCGACGATCTGGCCTCCGTGGGTATGGCCGGAGACAACAAGGTCGATGCGCTCACCGAGAAGGTCGATCTCTTCATTGATATCAGGATTATGACTCAAAAGAATCTTGACAGGCCAATTATCAAGTCCCTTGTATGCCTTGCCAAGAGAACAACCTGGAGACCAGTAGTCATCAACCCCCAGCAGATGAATAATTTCACCACCTTTTTCGATTGTCACACTTTCATTGCGCAGCCATTTGACTTCAAGTTTTTTTTCAAACCCTGTCATGATAGTTTCAAGGGCCGTCGGGCCGCTCCAGAAGTCATGGTTTCCAAGAACGCCGTAGATTCCGAGAGGCGCCTTTAACCCTGACAGGGCCTCTATAGATTCATCGAAATGCCTCCTGTTAAATTCACCGATATGGCCCGAAAGAAATTTTGTCGATCCCGAAACAAAGTCACCCGTTAAAAAGATGAGGTCCGGCTTTTGTGACATGACCAGCCGGGCCGCATTGCTAAAGAGCTTGTTGCTGACAATAGCTGATGCATGGAGATCAGTCAGCTGCGCAATTTTTAATCCACGAAAACTCTCGGGAAGGCCGTCAATTTTAATTTTATTGTCAGACAGTTCCATATGCAGGGGAGTCGTATTATAAAAACCCTTGCCTGCACCGAGAATTACCACTCCCCGAAAACCGTTAACAATGACTTTTCGCCGCGTCCACTTTTTCATAAGCTGAAATTACCATTGACGATGGATTTATCTAATTAGGTATTATTCTAATGAATCATTGCATTCATTGCGTGGCCTGTCAAGTGAGGAACGATCGGAATAAGGAGGGTTTGATAATTCGCCTGGAGGGAAGAGCTTGCGCTCAATTGCAGGTTGCAGTTGATGGCCTGGAAAAAATTTATCACAGAGAAAAACAACGAAATGAGATCCCCCTTCGCAGGAATAGCTAATCTTTTAACCGGGAAAAAAGGGCAGAAAGCCCACGTTATAACTTTGTCAAGGAATGGGCCGCTGCCTTTATTATTGTTTTCGCAAAAGCTTATTGAATATGAAAACTATTCATGTCTTTCAGGTAAAATCATAGTTATATCAAGCATTGAGTCAATAGAAAAACATGGCAAAAGAGAAAGGCAAGGAGGCTTTTGCCTCTACTGGAAGGAGAAAACCCTTGCCACAGACTGCTTTCCTGTCATGGCGTAAAAAATCCTTAAAAAGGGGTATTAATATTGCAAAAACTTCTTTCCATATTAAACTTTAAATTATTGAATAACCCAAAAATCCATTGAAAGGGAAAACAAAATGAATACTCGCCGCTATCTTCCGTTATTTCTTTTTCTCCCCCTATTAAGCTGTCAGACCGTCAATAATAACGTCAAAAGCACTTCACCGGCTACGACACTGGATAAGGAGATTGTTTCACAGGTAAAAAATGCCGTATTCGAGGTTGTTGTTCCCAAACTCCCGGGAAAAAATATTAGCTATGAAAAACCTCTGCCAATGGATCAGGTTCCCTTTGCTATAAGAACAGACAAATATTACTCCATAGGGACAGCTTTTGCTATTGGAGCCAATAAATTCGCTACAGCCGCCCATGTTATGAACCTTCTCGTAGACAGCCAGTTTAAAGAGGTGTACTTAAGAGATAAGGAGGGGAAGATCTACAAGCTGGACAAGATCAGCAAATATTCATCTTACAGGGACTTTGTCCTCTTTTCCCTGAAGGACAAGAAGAATGCTCAATTCCTTGAGATCAACGACAAGCCTCAAATCAATGAAAAAGTATTTGCCGTAGGAAATGCCCTGGGCCAGGGCATTGTCATCAGAGATGGACTCTACACCTCTGACACTCATGAAGAAGAAGCCGGAAAATGGAAGTGGATACGTTTTTCAGCCGCCGCCTCTCCCGGCAACAGCGGAGGCCCTCTCCTCGACAAAAGGGGGAAGGTCATCGGCATTGTTCTAATGAAATCGGACAATGAAAACCTTAACTATGCCCTTCCCATTTCCGAGGTTTTAAAAGCGCCTGTTAACACTGCGGAAGTCCACCTCATGTTGCAGTACAAGCTTGACAATATGGATATGAGCAAAACAGGCACACTCCATAAAATAATAAAGCTGCCTAAATCCTTTCAGGCCTTGAGACGGGAAATGATCAAGCTTACCGGCAAGTTTACGGGCAAGCTCCTTAAAGACCTTCTTGCTGAAAATGATAAAAATATATTTCCCAAGGGCAAAGGCTCCACCGAATTGCTTCATTCTGTTGTAGGCGCCGTATTCCCTCATCTCATCATGAAGGGAGATGACGGCCAGTGGAGCACCTATTACCCCAAGGATACAAAAACAGCGGAACTGGGAAAGAACGGTTATATTAGCTATGGAAGCATGAATGACACCCTTTACCTTTACATGAAGAAACCGGACAATATTCCCCTTAAGACATTCTATGAAGATTCAAAGCTCTTTATGGACCTCTTTCTTCAAGGGATCTCTTTAACACGAACTATCGGATCGGAACAAATCAAGATAACCTCTTTGGGCAAGGCCCATGAAGATTTCAGGCATACAGATAAATATGACAGGAAATGGCTTGTTCGCACCTGGCTTATGGAATATAGCGACGAGAAGATAGGGGCCTTTATGCTTCCTGTTCCGGGCGGATTCATTGCCATGATGAAGCAGGCCCAGACGGGCTATCTGGACATAGCCTACATGCCGGACCTCAAGGTATTTACCGACTTTATATATCTCTCATATTATGGAACGATTAAAGAGTGGAAAGAGTTCTACTCAATGAAAAAACTCCATCCCCCTGTTTTTTCATCCATAAAGATAGATGCCAAACCGGGCAAATATGTAAAGTACAAATCCAAAAAACTCTCCTTCAGCTATACGCCCGACATAATGGAAATAAGTGATGACAGTTATCTTCAACTCTCTTTCAGCTACTACAAAAGCCCGAAAAACGTGGTCTGGGACGTGGCGCGTGTTTATGCGGGAGAAGATAAAAACAACGATACCTATTTAGGCGTATTAAGAAATACGGCGCCTCCAAAATCATTGAGTGACGGTTATCAAAGCAGCTGGGAAAAAATTATGAACAGAAAGTTCCCCTATGATTCTTCCTTGCACTACGATGACAACGGCACCCGGATCAGTTCAGTTTATTCAAATAAATCGAAAAAAAGAAGCGCGAATAATGAGGATATTCTTTATACGGTCTGGTTCAGAAAAGACGGCAAGGCCCGGGAAAGTGAAATGAAAGGTAAACTGAACAAGTTTATGAGAAAACTGTCAATTCAGAAAGAACCCCCAAGCCGGAGGCGCTAAGCGTCTAAAAATAGATAAGAACGTTAAAGAAAAACCTTCCCCTTATCTATCGATTAAAAAACAGGGCTCCCACGGCACAGATATGTCGGGCCTCATGATGTAACTTAAGCCATTCCAGCTTAAGGTGAAAGCACTTTTCCAGGAGGGAGGAAATATTGACGCCAAGTGATTCAAGACTGAATATCTGCTCCTCCGGTTTGACACAGACTCTCCCTCCTTTCTCAAGGGGGCACTCCCGGCAGGCATTACAGGCCCCGGCCCCGGCTATGAGATAACCGGCTCTTCGTTCTTTCAGCAAAATATCCGTAAGAGATGAAGAAAGCATATCATGGGCGGCACGTGCCCTTCTCTCAACCGGCAGATGACCGAGCTTGTCAAGGGAAAGCCTGAGGCAGATAACTTTAGCCTGTTCCAGGCCTCCAATGAAATCTTTAAAGCCGGGGCTGTGGGGAGGACAAGAGAGGTTTTTGCCATATTCAGGGCAGTTGAGACAATTGTCTTTGAACTGCATTCGGAAATCGAAATGGCTGACAGGAATTGTCGCTTCATGTCTTTCAAAGTCCTTTATGCCCTGAAAAGCAGCTTTATCTAGTTTAGTCATTATAAACTTTACAAAGAATCTCTTTCTTCAAAACAAGGCTTTACCAACCTGAGGAACAAGGCCGAAGAAATCCCCGCCGCACCGAAGATCATGCACATGACCATAATCTGGTAGCGGGCGGCAATGAGGGGTGACACGCCGGAGAGGATCTGGCCCGTCATCATACCGGGCAGTGCAACAAGTCCAACGGCAAAGAGGGAGTTGGTAATGGGGATGAGTGAAGAGCGGAAAGCGATGTTCCGAGCTTCATCATAGGTGACACCTCTTTCCCTTTCGGCCAGCAACCTCTCTGCACCAAGACTTACACTGTTCATGGCATTGGCAAATATCATTCCCGCCAGGGGGATAAAGTAGCTCGGCCTGTACCAGGGATCGAGAGCGAGGACTCCCTGCGTTATGAGAATGAGATTCACCCCTCCGCCAAGAAATATGGCAAAGAGGGCCTTTGAGTAGAGGGTACGTTGCTTTTCAGGGATCGAAGCGAGTGCAATCCAGCTGGAAGCAAATACCATGACGGCCAGAAGGGCAAGAACGAGCCAGGCGCTGTCCGATTCAAAGAGATAGGCCAGGAAATAGCCGATAATGAGGAGTTGTGCCAGCATTCTCGATACACCGTAAAGGGCATGACCATGGCTGCGGGACCATTTATAGAGAATAGCAATGACGACAAAAACGGGGATAAAGGCAAGTGTCAGATTAATGAGGGGAATTATTTGAATGGCGTTATTCATTTACAGGCCCCACCCATTTAAGGACTAAAGTTGTTTCAAGATCAACGATATTACATAAGGGGCTATACTGACCAGACCCTTTCCATTTTTTCACCTTCGTCCCTTATGCTATGGGGACGAAAGTTCAACCACTCCGCCGTTACCATCCCTGTCGCACTGAACTGTGCCGATGGTAAAGGGATTTCCAAATTTCTCTTTTTTGCATATCACCCGCTTATCAGCAACAGCAGGAAAAACCGAAGGAGAGGGATAGAGAGTGCCTTCCTTAAGGGACAGCGCCGCGACGGCAAGATCAAAGCCCTGCCCTACAGGAAGCCCGCCGTAGAGAGGGGCATAGGCCGCTATCCGGGATGACTCTTTCATACACCTGCTGTAAGCGGCAGCCATCTCCTTTTCTCCATTGGCAGAAAGAAAAAGAGCATCCATGCCCTTTCCTGAAAAATGAGAGGCCGCTACCCTTTCTGTGGCGCTTATTCGGCAATACCCCTGACCTTTTCCGATAAGAAAGGCGGAAAAACCCTCTCCCGGGAGATAAGTGCAACAGCTGAAATCAAGAGGATTCATGGCAGTCATACCCCTGGCCCCCGAAAGAAGGACAGAGTAGCCCCGGGTCGGACAGTATTCATCACCTACACCGGTAAGAACGTAATCAACAATTCCCTCATCAATCCAGCCGCATGCCAGGTCAAAAACAGCCCAGGTCGTCATTTCAAAGGAGGAGACTGTCTGTAAGGGCCCCCCAAGCCCAAGAGCGATAGAAACATTGGAAGCCATCGCATTATGAACGGAGGTGGCAAAGAGGGTCGGAGAGACACAATTGTCACCATCCTCCATAAGAGAATTGAATGAACCGAAAGACGAAGCAAGAGCGCCATAACCGGTGCCAAAAACAATTCCCACGCGCTCTCCATCATCTATTTCGAGCCCTGAATCCTGCATTGCCAGACAGGAAGCAAGCAGACCCATACGAAGAAAAGGGTCCATGCGCCTCAACCGGGACCGCTCGATATAATTTTCCAGGCCTTCCGCAACAGCCCTGTAAACAGGAAGCGTAAATGTCCCCTCTTTCGTTTCAATGTGATGGGCCAGAATATTGGGAAAAGCATTCCCCGACAGCCCCTGCCGCAAAGATTCAATGCCGCACCCCATGGCCGAGACCGTCCCTATACCGAGAATTGATTTATCCATTATTCACCTCTGACAAATGCCAGGACAGCATTGTGTCCGCCAAAGGCAAGAGAATTAGAGAAGGCAGCCCTGCCTTTAACTTCCGTAAGCTTTGTTGTCGGCACAATGCCGCATGATTCATCGGGTTCCTCGAACCCTGCCGTCGCCGGCAGCAGTCCATCCATTAAGCCTCTCACCGTCATAACCGCCTC
Organism: Deltaproteobacteria bacterium; assembly: GCA_029860075.1. Classification (NCBI taxonomy): domain Bacteria; kingdom Pseudomonadati; phylum Myxococcota; class Myxococcia; species Deltaproteobacteria bacterium. Next base: position 13,221 of record JAOUBX010000031.1, read on the forward strand.
CACACCCCCTGCGCCACCCAGCGTGTGCCCTGTATAGGCTTTGGTAGAAACAACAGGAATTCCTTCAGGAAAGAAACGGCTGATAACAGTCCCTTCTATCCGGTCATTTTCTACCGTTGATGTGCCATGAGCATTGATGAAATTCACTTCTTCCGGCCTTAAGCCCGATGCCTTGAAAACAGCCTTTACGGCATTGGCCAGACCTTTACCCTCGGGGTGGGGCGCTGTGGGATGATAGGCATCGCTGCGGCAGGCATAGGCAGCAACAAGGGCATGTGCCTTTGCGCCTCTTGCCTTTGCCGCACCACACTCTTCAAGAATCATTATACCGGCGCCTTCACCGAGATTAAGCCCTTTTCTCTTCCTGTCGAAAGGGCGGCACGGCTCGGCAGAGGTATTTAAAAGAGAATAAAAACCAAGATAAAGATGACGGCAAATTTCATCGGCGCCCCCTGCAACAACAAGATCACATCGTCCGCTTTCTATCCAGCCTTTGGCTATACCGATGGCATCGGTGCCGGAAGAACAGGCATTGGCAATGGTAATGGCAGGTCCCCTGATACCGAACTTTTTCGCAATATAGAGCGCTGAATTACCGGCAAGATAACGTTCGACACTTGAAATATCAGGGAAGGTTCCCTTTCGGTAGTCACCATAGAAAGAATCATTATTAAAAGCGCATCCCACCGTCGTACCGATGACAATACCGATACGCTTCCTGTCCAGCTTATGCCAGTCAATTTGCGCATGAGAAAGGGCTTCTTCAAGAGCGGTAAGAATAAAAGCATTGGTTCGTGAATCCTCACCTTCATCTGCAAGGGGAAATTCTTTCTTCACCTCGAAAAGTGGATGAGAAGCCTTTAGGTCCGTTTCAAACCTGGTAGGTGCGCAGGGATAACGGCGGCCTGCATAGATACTTTTCATCATTGATGACAGGTTTTCACCTGCCCCGGTGATACAGCCGAGACCTGTAACCGCCGCTCGCTTCACTTAAAGACCGTCATCTTTCGGGGAATGATAAAAATTCCCTGTTTTTCTTTAACGTTCATGCATCCCCTTGCTATGAATAATTGTAATAATATCTCTTTATATCACCCCAAAAAATCCCGGCAAATATCATTCTTCGGGAAGGGCGCATTTCAGTTTAGTTCCGATTATCTGCTTTCTTGTGACAATTAAGAATAATATCTGCCAGGGTTCCGGGATTGAAGGGCTTAACAATGTACCCCTGTATCCCCTCTTTTTCACAAAACTCGACATCTTCCTTCGAATCGACTGAAGTAGCCATAATAATAGTCGTTGAATAATCACTGAATATTTTTCGCACTTCTCTGAGGACGGAATAGCCCAGCATTTTGGGCATAAGAATATCGAGGATGATAATGTCAGGCTTCCATGAGGCATATTCCTTTACAGCTTCCAGGCCGTTTCCTGCCATACGCTTTTCAAAAATCTCATCAGGAAGGGACAGGTCATAAATAGCCTGCAAGCTTTTGTCGTCTTCTGCAATGAGTATTTTTAACTTATCCACAGTACGAATTATAATGAATTATTTTTCTTATTCCAGAATATTCATTCCCCCATATCTTCACAGGGCAGCAGATGTGAGCAATGAAGCTTGCAAAATAAAAATACCTTATATGAAATTTTAAAGCAAAATATAGCTGTATGCAGCGGAAAAGTCTCTCAATAGGCTCTATCAGAGAAAAAGGGCGCCTTTATGAAACCGAAATCCTGCTTCTGCTAACATGATATGGATAATGGCAAAAGGGAGTAAAAATCCTTTCCATCAATAATGACGGGGGACACATTGAAATCCTCCTTTATAAAGGGGGGGTCAACTTCCCTGCAGACGGTAATCAGAAAAAAATATGGCCTTTTTGAAAAAAATTAAACCGTCTTGGAAAAACGCATCTCTTTGTCTGACTTCCTGAGATAAATATCAAAAACCATGGCAATGTTCCTGATCAGTATTCTTCCCAGATCCGATACGACGAGTTTATCATCAGACAGGGTAAGCAGCTTATCCTTTGTCATCGGCTCCAGTTCGCTAAGCTCAAGAGCAAAGGTTTTCCTGAAATCGAGGTTGAATTCTTTTTCCACGTCGGCAAATTCCAGTTCAAAGTCGCACATGATACGCGTAATAATGTGCCGCCTTAAGATGTCATCGTCATTTAGCTCATAGCCCCTGTAGATGGGAAGCTTTCCTTCCTCTATTCCCTGGTAGTAGTCAGGCAGTTCATGAGCATTCTGAACGTAGCAGTTGCCTACCTGGCCAATGGAGGTCACCCCCAGTCCATAGAGATCACAACCGGCCCTGGTCGTGTAACCCTGAAAATTCCGGTAAAGGGTCTTTTCCTTTTGCGCAACAAAGAGTTCGTCGTCAGGCTTGGCAAAATGGTCCATACCGATGTAAACATATCCGGCGGTGGTGAACTTTTCGATAACCATTTTGAGAATTTCAAACTTCTCGGCAGCCGATGGGAGGTCTTCTTCCTTGATGCTCTTCTGGATGGGCTTCATCCACGGCACATAGGCAAAGTTGAACACGGCCATTCTGTCGGGATTAATTTCAATAATCTTGTCTACCGTCTTTTCAAAAGATTTGACGCTCTGGTGAGGAAGGCCGTAAATGAGATCGATATTAATGCTCTCAAATGCCTCCTTACGGCATACATCGATAACATGACGGGAAAGTTCTTCCGTTTGAACTCTGTGGACAGCCTTCTGCACAACGGGATCGAAATCCTGTATGCCCATGCTGATCCGGTTAAAACCGATCTCACGAAGCGTCTTGATATGCTCGTCCGAGGCCTCTCTCGGGTCGATTTCAACACCGGCCTCGATGTTGGATGAGAGAGTAAAATTTTCCCTGATGGCCCTGTTTAGCCGTTTTAACTGGTCTGTTGAAAGAAAGGTTGGCGTGCCGCCGCCGAAATGAAGCTGCACCACTTCTCTTCCCGGTTTTTGCAGAGCCGATACCATTCGGATCTCTTTTTCGAGGTAATCGAGGTACTGATCCGCCTGTTCACCCCGCTTTGTGTAGATAACGTTACAGCCGCAAAAATAACAGACGGAACGGCAGAAGGGGAGATGAAAGTAGAGGGAAAGGTCAGCCGGTTTTTCAACCTTGTTCGTTGCCTCTATGGTCCGCTTGTAATCGGCCGGACCGAATTCTTCGGAAAAGATAGGCGCCGTGGGATAACTCGTATATCGTGGTCCGGTCTTGGTATATTTTTTAAGAATATCAACATCGACCTTTAAGGTTGTTGAAGAAGTGGGATTCATCATTTACCCCCTGTGGTATGCCGGACTCAGTTCGTGAACGGCATTGATAAAGGCCTTGGCGTGATCAACGGGGATATCCGGTAAAATACCGTGACCCAGGTTAAAGATATGGCCCTTTCCTTCGCCGAAACCGGCAAGGATCTTTTCAACGGTTTTCCTGATCCTTTCAGGAGAGGCATAAAGCGTGCAGGGATCCATATTACCCTGGAGGGCAACCTTGTCTCCTATTCTTTTTCTTACATCGCCAATATCGGACATCCAGTCAACACCAACGACATCACAACCCGTCCCGGCAATGCTCTCCATCATATGCCCCGCTCCCTTGGCAAAGACGATGACGGGAACCTTGCCCTTGACTTCACTCACAATCCGCTCTATGTACTGAAGTGAGAAAACCTCGAAATCATCAGGCGTCAATATGCCGCCCCAGGTATCGAAAATCTGCACGGCATGAACGCCTGTTTCTATCTGGGCATTGAGATATGTAACAACAGCATCCGTCGTTTTGTCGAGCAGCTTATGCATCAGTTCCGGTGTGTCGTAAAGCATTTTTTTGATAAGGGCGAAGTTTTTCGACCCGCCCCCTTCCACCATGTAAGTGGCAAGCGTCCATGGCGCACCCGTAAAGCCGATGAGCGGCACCCGCCCGTCAAGGCCTTTGTTGATGGCCGTAATGGCTTTCATAACGTAACCAAGCTTATCCATAGGGTCGGGAATAACAAGCTTATCGATAGCTGCCGAAGTCCTTACGGGGTCAGGAAAGTGAGGCCCTTCTCCGACGAGGAACTGCAGTTCCATTCCCATCGCTTCGGGAATAACAAGAATATCGGAAAAAAGAATGGCCGCATCGACACCAAGGATATCTATCGGTTGAATAGTCACCTCGGCTGCCAGTTCAGGCGTCTTGCAAAGGGTTAGAAAATCACCGGCTTTTCCCCTTGTTGCCATGTATTCGGGGAGATATCTCCCTGCCTGTCTCATCATCCAGACAGGTGTGTAATCAGTTTTTTCTCTTCTGCAGGCTTTAAGGAATGTATCGTTTTTAAGCATCTTCTCTCACTTTCCGGATTTTTTTTGAAACAACAATACTAGGGTAAAGCTACCTTACAAGTCAAGCAGAACATAGATTTTGACTTACGCTGAAAACATTATTACATGACCAAAGTAGAAATGTACACTTCTGTCATTTTTTGTTCATGCCCCTTCTTTTTTTCAACGCTCTGATCGGGTCATAAGATTCACTGTTTCACCTCATGCTGTCGGACCTTGCCTGTAGAGAAAAGGAAAGGCGTTTTAACGAAGATGATTCGATCTGCTTTATAAATCGAACGGCATAATATAACCCAGGCTAATGGAATTTCTGTTGTAGCTGGAGAAATCATAATTGGGAAGATAAGAATAGCTCACAAAAAAATGGTTATATTTTACGGTTGTAAAATAACCTGTTTTCCAGTCACTCCTTGGAACAGCGCCTACTCTTAAATAATGCTTTTCAGTGGCCAGCGTATTGCTGATAACAATGGAATAGCGGCCCGACTCTCTTGGATCATTAAAATATATAGCCGAAAAGTAATTGTAGTCGCCGTAATACCTGTCAAAGCCTATACCATAAACGGTAAGGTTTGTTTTCTCATCGGCCCTTTCAGGCTCCGAAACATGAATGTACCTGGCAACAAGCTTTCCCACAAACCCTCCTGACAGAACCTGGTCCGTATAAACCTGATAGGATTCGTCATTTTCCTTAATCCTCACCCGGGCTCCATAGAGGGAATTTCTCTTGTCCTTCAGATAAGCCCCCGCCTCTCCCCCTCTCTGCCGGTTTCCAAAATAGGCGGCGCCGTAAACCTGTTTATAATCTACCCGAACAGCTTTATCCCGGTAAACATGGTCACCTTTATTTTTTACCTTTTCATGGCTGTCTTCAATATAGTCAAATATAAATGTAATCTGATCAGCAGCAAAGAGACAGCTTCCTTTTAGCAGCAACAGGTTCACTATTAGCGTGCCGACAAGCATCCCCAATTTAAATTTATGATACTTTTTCATAAACCGGTTTCCATCTTCCCGTAACAAAGCGATGCCATAACCAGACAAATCCCCCGCCGACGCGAAGGAAGGTGCTGTAAATACCATAGAGGGGAAACAGGATAAATGCAGGGAAATAGTATTTCATAAGGGGGAGTTTCTTTTCAACAACGAGAAAAGGGTAAACTTCCAGGGCAAGATAGAAAAAATAGAGGAAAAGCACAGCCCCCCAGTAGTGGTAATACAAAATAAGGAACAGTGAAAATATTTTCAGGGGATCGCTTAAGATGACGTAAAAGTTGTAAAGCATCTCAAAACGAAGCCTTGCCGGCATATTTTTCAAAAAAAGTATCTTCAGGTAAAATCCGGCAAGTCTGTAATAACCGGGATACCAGCTAAAAAGCCGCTGCTTTGTAAGGTCCTTCAGATTATCAGGGCATACGGTCCAGACATTATCATTAACAAAAGCAACTTTTCCGTCGTTTAGCAGGTTGATAAGGGTCCGTTCAAAGTCCTCACCGGGAAAAATACCCGAATGTTTTTCTTCCAGTTTCATCAGCTTTTCCGTATTAAAGAGCCCCACCGCCCCGGAAATACAACTGACGCTGACCGTTTTGTCCTGAAACCTCCGCCCTATTTCCATGGACTTTGCATACTCGTAGCGCTGAAGACAACTGACAATATCCTTGCCATTATAATTCTCCCTTACTCTTCTGCAAGGGAGAACATAAAAAGCCACTCCTGTGTTTCCTTCTTCAAGAAGTGAGGTGGGAAGAAAAGTATTCTGCAAACGCACGTCATCATCGAGCAACAGGGTATAGCGTGTCCTTACTTTTTTGAGACCCTCGTAGACCGCTTTTACTTTCCCGCTGTTATTCTCCATAGAGTGGACCCTCACGCCCTTCTGCCTGGCAATTTCCGCCGTATCGTCACTGCTTCCGTCATCAATAATGAGGATCTGGTCTTTGGGAAGTATATTGAGAAGCCCTTCAATGGTATATTCCACTGCTTTTCCCGTGTTATAGCAGGGCACAAGGGCCGTAACCCGGGATATGTCCGACTTATACTCCCGTGGTGTAGCCCGATGGACTATTTCGATAAAGACCTTTAAACCGTCAATCAATATAAAGACAACAAAAAGCCAGAAAAAATGGTATAGGGCCTTAATGTCCGGTGGGGGAAGAGAAAATATACCCGCATGAACGGCAATATATAATACGGCGCCGGCCAGAACAAGGGAAACGAGATATGCCGACATGCGGGCCATGGTTCTCACAACCCTCGTCTGGAAACTTTCACCCTTGACCACTTTGATAGTCGCAAGGGGAAAAAGGGCCGCTATCATGTCGCTGCCGCTTTCTTTTTCAATCATTAGAGCAACGAGCCAGCTATCTTTAGTCCGCTTTGTCCAGGCTGTTTTTGCCGGATAAGAAATCCCTTTGCCCTTAACATCTATTTCAATAATAATATCTCGAAGGAGAGGGCCCGGTTCTTCTGCTACTTTTACAAGAATGCCGCTTGAACTGGCATCAACAGTCGTCCCTTTAATCTCCCTTGTGGGAAGAAGAATCCTGCAACCTGTTTGCACATTATAACGGGGCGCCTTCCTGTGAAGGTCGATCTCATCGGTAAAAACTCTTGCCGCTGAAGTCAAAAGTCCCTCAAGCGCCAGGCGATGAGGATTTACATTGACAATCTCTTCAAACCACTCCTCTTCTTCACAATAGATCCACTCAATGAGACGCTCTTTCTGCCGTTCCGACATATCAACAAACATGAGACCGACAGATGCCCTGTCTCCGGAAATCACTTCATTTCTCATGACCTTGCAGGACAATTGAAATTTTGAAGCCGCCTGAATCTCAAGGTCAAGCTCCCCCGGAATCGGTTCCGGCCCGGACATAATGAGCGATATGCCGCTTTCGCTTATCTCTATCGAAGTGGCATCCCATCTTTTATTTTCTGATATTAAGCGGCATTGAACTTCCCTGAATATCCTCGGTCGTCCCCGTTTTCGGGGACGACCATAAACAGAAGCAATGGCTGCCGTCAGGAGTGTCATATTGTAGAGTATCCAGAAAGCCCCCGTCATAAGAAAGTCCTGTGAAATAATACCCTTCAGAAAAAAGAGAGAACCTGTTATAAGACCGGTCAGTTGAAGAGCCCAGAGAGCAATAAGAGGGACCAGCGGCCTTGCAACAGGTTTGCCTGACAATGAATCAGCATCCCTGCCAAAAAGTTTTTCTGTTAACGCTATCAATATAGATGAGATGCCCGCCGTATCATAAACGGCGGCAAAAAGAGGATGACGATAGCTCCGGCTAAAGAGGTTAAGGGTTATGATCTGGAGTATGAAAAAGGGGATAAAAATTAAGGACAGCGTCTCAATGGGCGCAAGGAAAGGCGCCAGACCTGTCATAAAAAAGAGAGGCACTATCATATATAAAACCCTTGGGAGGCTGTTGAGTTCATTCATTATGAGGCCCATATAGGCAAGTCTTTGGGAAAGGGACAAGCGGTAACGAAAGAAAAGGAAAGGAATGAAAAGCCGGCCCGAGCGTGTGAATTTCCAGGCCCGCTTTCTGAAGAAGTTCTCCTCCTCTTCAAGGGATGTGTTAAAAATAAGATTATTGTTCAGATAAACCGGTTTCCAGCCCTTCCCTATAAGAAGGGCATTCATCCTTATATTCATACCTATTTTGACAGACTCATCGCTTAAGGCGTCCCGAAGCGCTTCTTTTCGGAAGATGATGCCCTGCCATGAGGGGGTTGACGCACGGAAACGGTCAAGTCCGGGCTCTACCACTTTTTCATACAACTTCTTTTCGTTCGATAAATCACGCCTGAGTATAAGCGCCTGCTGGAGCGGGTCTGAACTCAGGTTGTGACAGGGGGTCCTGACAAAAGCAACCTTTTCATCTTCAAAAGAGGGGACGGTTTTTTTCAGGTAACTTTTTACCGGCACATGTCCGCACTTAAGCAGCATAACCAGTTCCGCAGGAAGGCCTTTTATTCCTTCAAGGATTAACTCTTCGAGACAGGCCCCTTCTTTTTCAATTTTAACAGGCCTGCATTTATGCTTTTTTGCCAGCCTCTCTACGCCATCATTCCGGCCATCTCTATCAATAATCGATATAGCCACCTTGCCGGCAGGGTAATTGAGGGCCTTGCATGCAATGATCGTTTTTTGAAGATCATCAATTGAGTTATTATCTGTTGTAATAAAAATATTAACAGCAGGGTGAGATTTACTCTCAGGCCCCGGGGAATTTTTCCTTTTATGTGCTGCACTTATATAAATAAGAAGGATAGCGGCAAGGAAACTGTAAACTTCCGTGGCATAAAGCGCCGAGCTTACAAAGGTTGCAAACAGGTTTTCATTGTTGACAGTAAAAAAAAGGCGCCAGCAAAGATAGGTGAGACCGGAAAAAAAATAGATTAAGAAAATAAATAATTTCATTTATCGAAATGGGATTTCCCGAAAAAATAATCTGTCAGGGAATTATACCGTGCAATTCCGCTGACTCCCCATCCATCAAACCCTATGGACAGGCGGACAACTTTCTTAGGCAAAAAAACGGTGACGTCGTATAGTACAACCAAAGCGGTCTCTTTGTCCAGAAAGGACAGACCGGGACGGTTTAAAATGAGCGCTAAAAAAGAGAAGCGCTTGAAGAGGGCCTAGTTAATGAAATTCGCTTTTTTTAGAGGCTTGTCATTTTCTTTTTTCCGGGGCAGCTTCCCGGCTCTGCAACAGAAGGACCCTTTTTACTTCCTGTCGCGGCGAGCCTTCGGCAAGGCGCCGGCCGGGAATTAAAGAGGCGGATACTTTTCCCTTTTCCATTTATAAGGAAGGTCGACAATGGTTCCCGGCGCTTCTATCTCTGCCAGGTAGCGAAAAGCCTCTCTTATGACGGCAACCTGCTGGGGAATGTTTCCTGCTTCACCAAGGGGATGGCCGAAAGGCCAGCGCAGGAAGAGCGCTCTCGGGGGCTTAACCTCCTCCGTCAGCTTTCTGAGGATAGAAATGGAAATGGTGGGGATACGGGCCTCTTCAATTGCTCTTTGTATCAGTCCGACGGACTGATTGCAGATCCCTCAGCCAGGGGTAAGGAGGGCAATGTCTGCACCGTCAGCTCTGAGTTTTCCTGCAACTTCGGGGGCCGTCTCATGGATAAGAGAATCGATCTTGTTTCCCACAATATGGCCCATAAAACCATAGTGCCTCGGCGCCAGCTCCCCTATTTCGCCTCTTTTAGCCATCTCCCTCAGTCTCTCCAGGGGAAAGACGATATTAATGTCCTTGTCGGCGCCGGTATGGTCGTAATACTTGTGGGTGATCATGAGATCTTCCACCCCGGCACGAGCCGAAATTTCCCTGAAGGTAAAATCCCCCTCTTCATCGTCCATATCGAAGGGAGGCTGGTCCTTCATATGGACACCGGCCGTGGTAACGAGGGCGACCTTGCACTTTGCAAGGTCACCGGTAAAGGGCGTCCAGGGAATGCCGCTGCTCTCAACGGCCTGGTAACTTTCAGCCCAGCGCTCCGCAATAAAGGGGAATCGGCTAAAAAGCCGGGTAATGATTCTTTCTTTCAAACCCTTGCTTTCCATAACAAACTATAGTAGCTTTCATTTCTGCCAATAACAACTTTTTTCTCTCTGAAAATGCTATTTTATATCATTGACAGTGAATCATTTTTATGATAACTCAATCATTATCCATATGATATACTTATGCATTGCCGAATCCAGAAAATAAGGATATTGATGTGCCGGAAAACTTAACAAATCAGGAAAATGAAGAAAAACCGGAAGTTAACAAGGAAGAACTGGCGTCCATAACCCATGTCATCCAGTCTTTGACAAAAGCGGCCAAAGCGTTCAAAATCTATCTTCCCAACAATCCGCTCCATAAAAAGTTTTTTGAGCAGCTTACGGCAAATATGGATAAGCATCTCGAAGACTTTGGCGACCTCAAACTTGAAGTAGAACAGTTTGAGATGAAATTCAGAAGGCATACCGTCTATCAGAACATTGACGCCAAAGACAGTCTGGCATTCAAGCTCAACTCCGACGGGCTCACCTCCATTTCATTTCTCGAAGGAATAGAAAAGGATGAGGTCTATGCTTTTCTCGATATTATCGGTCAGGAAGCCCCCTACGAAACAGATGACGATATCGTTACCCGGCTATGGACAAAAAACCTGCCCCATATCCAGTATGAAGTATCGGAAGACGATGAGGAATTTGATAGTGATTCCATAGGCACAGGGCGTTCTTCTTCACCGGACCAGAAAGAAAGAGTCGAGCAGGCAAGCAAAAGTATTCCCAAACCACCGCCATTACCCACACCCCTTACGCTGTCGCAAAGCATTCTAACGCTTACGGACAAAGAGATAGCATGGCTCAAGCAGGCAAGAAATTTTGAAGAAAAAAGACGGCCTGTTGACGATGTAATCAGCATCCTCACAGCCATTCTTCTCTCTACAAGGGAGCTGACTACATTCCGTGACTTTCTTTCCGTTACGGTCAATCTCATCAGAGACCTGATTGAGGCAGGAGAAGTCCATTATTCCCTTGAACTGATCAACTTTGTTCTCCTGCTCAACAAAAGAAGAGAAGCGCCGGATGAATTCATCAAGGTTATTTTAGAAGCAAAAAAGAGCATGCTTTCAGAAGAAATGATTTCAGGGCTTGAAAAAATAGTGGACCAAACGGATAGGGTAAAACCCGTCCAGTTAAAAAAACTCATTCTCATGTTCGGAAAAGAGGCAATAAAGCCCATGTGCAATCTCCTTGGCGTTGCTTCACGAAAAGACATGAGAAAGGTCCTTATTGAAAGCCTTGTTGAGATAGGGAGAGATCAACCGGAAGAGTTCTTTTCATTCCTTAAGGACGAAAGATGGTATCTTGTAAGGAATGCCGTTTTAATTCTCAGGCTCATTGGAGACCCTACGGCCCTCAACCATATACGAAATCTCATATCGCACAAGGACCCGAGAATAAGAAAAGAAGTGCTTTTTTACCTCCAGACCATTTCCGGTGAAGCCGCTTATGAAAATATGCTTCGATTTTTGTTGGACAAAATGAGCAGTCTCAGGGTAAGAGCGCTTAGAACACTGGTAAAAGCAAAGTATACTAAAGGGACCAAACAGATTCTCAAAATTATAGAGGCTGAAAGCTTTGAGGGGAAGGAACTGCCTGAAAAGAAGGTTTTTTTTGAGGCATTAGGATCACTTGGATCGGAGGAAATAATCCCCTTTCTCCGGGAAATACTGATGAAAAAATTCTGGTTCAACAAATCAAAGGAAAGGGAAGATGTTATCTGTGCTGCGTCAGCCTTGAGACAACTTGGCTCACCAAAAGCAATAGAAACCCTTAATGAAGCCCTTTCCGCCAAAAAGGGGGAGGTTAAAGAGATTGTTGAGCAGACCTTGAGAGCCATGGCAGCAGCGCAGACAAGGTAAGTTCTAATCAGACAGGACAGTCAATGAGCGAAAACAATATTTCATTACAGGCCGAGGAGGTAGTTAACAGGATATGCAAAACCCTGCTTTACCACTTTTTTGTTCTTCTTAAAACAGCCAAAAACTACGATTACGGGCATTCAGCCATGAATTCTCCCATATCGAAAGTTCTAGGCATCATTAAAGAACTTAAGGCCAAAAAGGAAGATACGTCGATAAAGCTGAAAGGGGGCTATCTCTTCGTCGGTGAACACCGTCTGAAACCTGACAAATCGGCCATCGAACCTTTCACATTCACTATGGGTGAACTGAAGAGGTACTTTATCGGCGCCATAAATTTTGACAGCCATGTAACAGCTGCCGATATCGGCAAATTTGCCTACTCATTCGGCGAAGTAGAACCCTTACCCTCACCTCAGACATTTGAAAAGTTCCAGGAAAAGCTCGAAGAGTTGGATATTAAAAGCATCACCATCGAGGTGCTTACAGAAAAGAAGGGAATGGCAGGGGATGAATTAGAGAGCAACAAGGAACGGGCAAAACTCCTCTATGCAAAGACGATCAGCGCTGTTACCGACGTTATGGAAGATGTAAAAATCGGCCAGACGCTGAAGCTGAAAAAATCAAAACGGGTCATACAGAGCATGATCGACCAGATGCTCACAGCGGAAACCAACCTTATCGGACTGACCACTATTCGCTGCCACGATGAATACACCTATCATCATTCAGTCAACGTCTGCATCCTTTCACTGGGAATAGGGCAAAGGATAGGCCTTAAAAAAGCGACCCTCTGCGAACTCGGACTGGCATCCCTCTTTCACGATATAGGCAAGTCGGATATTCCCCTTCAGATTCTCAATAAACCGGCGCCATTTACCGATGAAGAGTGGGCAGTCATGAAAAGCCACCCCCTGCACGGGGTAAAGGAACTGATGAAACTAAAAGGGCTCGACACCTTGAGCGCAAGGATAATTACAGGCGCATTTGAACACCACCTGAACCTTAACAACTCGGGTTATCCCAACATCGTCTACAAACGGGAAATGAGCCTCTTTGGCAGAATTATTGCCATTGCCGACTGTTATGACGGCGTCACTTCATCAAGGGTCTATTCGAGAAAGCCGATGACACCGGACAAGGCCCTGAAATTTATGAGCGACAGGGCCGGAGAAATTTACGATCCCGTACTGCTAAAACTCTTCATCAATTGCGTAGGTGTTTACCCTGTCGGCTCACTGGTTCTCTTAAGCACGAGAGAACTGGCCGTTGTCATGGAGAGCAACCCTGCGCCTGAAATGTGGGATTCCCCTGTCATTAAGCTCATCAGTGATAGGGCAGGAAATGAAATCGACGGGCCGGAGATAGACCTTGCCGACGCAAATAAGGAAAGGAGAATTGCAGAAGCCGTCGACCCCGAAGAGTACCACATCGATATAAGCCGCTACTTCCTCTAGCGCCCTATAAAAAGCTTTCCCTCATTTACTCTGGTGCGCCGCAAAAACCTTGTTATTTCCAGCCATTTAGTATAAAATTGTTCATTTCGAGCGGGATTTAAAAAAGGTGCAAAAGAGAGACTCTGTCCACATGTTTATAGGCCGCGCACTAAGGCTTGCCAGAAAAGGTTACGGCAGAACGTCTCCCAACCCTGCCGTAGGGGCCGTCCTCGTTAAAAACGGTAAAATAGTCGGCGAAGGCTATCATAAAAAAGCCGGCCAGGCCCATGCTGAAGTTAGCGCCATCAGGGCCGCAGGGAAAAAAGCAAAAGGCGCCGACCTTTATATAAACCTTGAGCCATGCAGCCATTATGGCAAAACCCCACCCTGCGCCCATACCGTTGTGAAGGCGGGCATTAAAAGGGCCTTCATCTCCATGGCAGATCCCAATCCGAGAGTTGCGGGAAAGGGAATCAGCATACTTGGCGATGCCGGTATTGAAGTAAAGACAGGCATTCGCGAAAAGGAAGCCAGGAAACTTAACGAAGCCTTTATCAAGCATGTTACAACAGGTCTGCCTTTTGTCACCTTGAAGGCCGCTTCCACATTGGATGGCCGTATCGCAACGAAGACCGGTGAATCGAAGTGGATAACGGGAGAAGGGGCAAGAAGGCAGGTTCACAAGATGAGAGACTGTTCCGATGCCATTATGGTCGGTATCGGAACCATCAGGAAAGATGATCCCTCTCTGACAACGAGGCTTGGAGAAAGAAAAGGAAAAGATCCTGTCAGAGTTGTTGTCGATGAAAATCTGATCATTTCACCGGGTGCTAAAGTCATCAACAGGAATTCCGAGGCACCTCTCATCATTGCCACAACAGACAGGGCACCGGAAAAGAAGGTAAAAGAACTTGAGCATATGGGTGTCAGGGTTTTTGTTTTTCCTGATGCAGCCGGCATTGTGCCACTTAAACCGCTCATGAAAAAACTCGGTCAAATGGATATCAACTCTCTCATGATCGAAGGAGGAAGTGAAATCCATGCCTCGGCGCTTAGAGAAGGAATTGTCGATAAAATTGCCCTCTTCTATGCGCCGAAAATCATGGGTGGAGTCCAGTCGGTAAGCGTTGTCGGCGGCGAAGGGGCAAACCTTCTCGCCGAAGCGATAGAAATTGAAGCCATGAAAACAAAAAAAATAGGCCCTGATATTCTTATCGAGGGCTATATAAAAAAGAACGCATAAGAAACCTGCCATGTTTACAGGTATTGTTGAAGGCAAGGGGGAGATAAAAGAAATAAGGCGAGCGGAAAAGGGCTTCATACTTTCCGTCATGGCTCCCTTTGATCTCTCCAATGATAAAATTGGTGACAGTATTGCTGTAAACGGCATTTGCCTCACCGCGACGAAAATAAAAAGCGGCATTTTTTGTGCCAATGTCTCTGAAGAAACATTATCGAGAACAAGCCTTGCAGGACTGGCTGCGTCAAGCACAGTCAACCTGGAAAGAGCGCTTAAAGCAGGTGACAGGTTTGGCGGTCACATCGTAACAGGCCATATTGACGGAACAGGCAGGGTAATAAAAAAAGAGGCAAGAGGAGAATCGGTTTACCTCGAAATTTCGGCAGGCGAGGATATTGTCAGGCTCATCGTGGAAAAGGGCTCTGTAGCCATTGACGGTATCAGCCTTACCGTAAACAGTGTGCAAAAAAACAGCTTTTCACTTAACATTATCCCCCATACACTGGAAATAACAACGCTTGGCGCCATAAAGAGGGGTGATGAAGTTAATATAGAAACCGATATCATTGGAAAATATGTAGAAAAACTGACAACAGGCAATAAAGGAGGAGGCATTCATATGAACCTCCTTGAAGATTGCGGTTTTGTTTAAGCCTAAAAAATATTTGGACACAGATTTCACGGATTGACTTTTACAATTTATCTGTATCGGAAAGATTTCGTGGGATAATATTTAATAAATGCAGGAGAAATAAATGCCAATTATAAGCAAAATAGATGATGCCCTTGAAGATCTTCGTCAAGGTAAAATGGTAATACTCGTCGATGAGGCAGACAGGGAAAATGAAGGAGACCTCGTTATAGCGGCGGAGAAGGTAACACCGGAAGCAATTAATTTTATGGCCCGCTTTGCCAGGGGCCTTATCTGCCTCTCCCTTACGGAAAAAAAGGCGGATCAACTGGAACTCCCCCTCATGGTGAGTGACAACACGTCAAACTTTAACACCGCCTTTACCGTCTCCATTGAAGCAAAAAAAGGGGTAACAACGGGGATATCGGCTGCCGACAGAGCAACCACCATACTAACAGCCATTTCAGATGATGCAAAGCCCGAAGACTTATCGAGACCGGGCCATGTCTTTCCCCTAAGAGCAAAGGCGGGAGGAACGCTTGTCAGAGCGGGACAAACGGAAGGATCCGTCGATCTTTCGAGATTGGCAGGGCTTAAACCGGCAGGCGTTATTTGTGAAATTATGAATGACGACGGCTCCATGGCAAGACTGCCGGACCTCGAAAAATTTGGTGAGGAACACAAACTCAAAATTGTGACGACAGCCGATATCATCAAATACAGAATGCTCAAGGAAAGCCTTGTATACAGGGCGGCGGAAACGATTATCCCTACCTTTTACGGTGGTGAGTTCAACGCTATTGCTTACGAAAACCAGGTCGACTTTCATGAGCACCTTGCTTTAGTCAAGGGTGATATCGACCCTGAAGAACCGATGCTGGTGAGGGTCCATTCGGAGTGTCTTACAGGGGACGTTTTCGGCTCTCAACGGTGCGATTGCGGCCCCCAGCTGCACACAGCCATGAAGATCATCGAAAAGGAAGGAAGAGGCGTCATCGTATACATGCACCAGGAAGGCCGCGGGATCGGCCTTGTTAACAAACTCAAGGCTTATGCCCTGCAAGATGAAGGGAAAGATACGGTAGAAGCCAATGAAATGCTCGGTTTTAAATCCGACCTCAGAGATTACGGCCTCGGCGCCCAGATACTGGTCGATCTCGGCATTAAAAAGATCAGGCTCATGACAAACAATCCAAAAAAAATCGTAGGCCTTGAAGGTTACGGGCTTGAAATCGTGGAGAGAGTGCCCATCCAGATGTCACCAACTAAAAACAACCTCAAGTATCTGGAAACAAAGCGAAAAAAAATGGGCCATCTTCTCAATTTATAGGCTCGTTTATTAAAAAATGTAATCAATTTATGAGGGCCTGAGCTAAAGGTCCCCACATAAAAGGAGGTAATAATGGCTGATACATATGAAGGAAACCTGGATGCCGGCGGGCTTGGCTTCGCTCTTGTTTTAGGCAGGTTTAACAGCTTTATAGGTGAAAAACTTCTCCATGGCGCCGTGGATGCAATCAAGAGACATGGCGGCAGTGAAAAATCGATAAAAATAGTCCGTGTGCCGGGCGCCTTTGAAATTCCCCTTGCCGCAAAAAAAATAGCGGAAAAGGGCCAGGTCGATGCGATTGTCTGCCTGGGCGCCGTTATCAGAGGAAGCACGCCTCACTTCGACTACGTGGCATCAGAGGTCTCAAAGGGAATAGCAACGGTATCTCTTGAAACAGGCCTGCCTGTCTCCTTCGGCGTCATTACAACAGATAACCTGGAACAAGCTATTGAAAGGGCCGGATCAAAGGCAGGAAACAAAGGTTTTGATGCGGCAGTAAGTGCAATAGAAATGGCTAACCTGCTGAAAAGTATCTAAGGGATGGGAACAAGGCGAAAAGGCAGGGAAATTGCTCTCCAGGTGCTTTACCAGATCGACATTACCGGTGTTTCACGGGATGCGGCATTGCAGGAATTCAAAAACCATTTCAAGGTAAAAAAAGAGTCATGGTCTTTTGCTGAAGCATTGATCAAGGGAATCTGCGAGCACATGAAAACAATCGATGCCCTTATTGAAGGGGAATCGGAGCACTGGAAGCTGGGAAGAATGTCCCTTACAGACAGGAATATTCTGCGCCTTGCAGCCTATGAACTGCTCCATATGGAAGGTATCCCCTCAAAAGTGACCATAAACGAAGCCATTGAACTGGGCAAGCTCTACGGCACGGAAGAATCGGGCGCCTTTATCAACGGCATCCTGGACAAGGTTTTTAAAAGCAGGAACCCCGGAGAAAAGAAGACCGGGTAATTTTTAAAGAATCAAGGCTGAATCTTGAAAACGAGACTCTTATCGACAGATATCGATCGTATTGAAACGGAAGTCGTCATTCTGCCCTTTTTCAGCGATGAAAGACCGCTCAAGGGCGCTGCCGGTCTTATTGACTGGAGAATGAGAGGAAGAATATCGAGACTCATCAATGAAGGAAAAATCAGCGGTGACAAAGGTGAATCGACTCTCCTTCTTCCTGAATACAGGATAAGCGCAAAAAAAATCCTCATGACGGGCCTGGGTGATTCATCGAGAATGAACGAAAGAGAACTCAAAGAGGCAGGCAGCAAAATCATAGAGCAAATGGTGCATATCAATGTTAAAAATTTTACCATTGCCCTTCCCCCTAAAAAACTGACCTCTCTTGAAAGTACTGATGCCACAGGGGCATTAATCCGGGGAATTGCAGCATTATTGGAGAGAAAAAAGATCAAGGACCATGATATTTATACCACTGTTGTTCTCGAAAAAAGCGACCTCGACAAGACAAAAAACTATATGAAAAAGCTGAGAAAAGAAGTAAGAGGTATGGAAGAGTCAGGGTAATAAGTCAGGACTTTCCATCAAAAGCAACAACATCAATATCTTCCACAGCAATAAGGCCTTCACTTACAATATCACCAAGGGCTGGAATGAGCACCGCCATTTTTTCTTCTTCACCGATGACCTCCACAATAAGCGGCAGGTCTCCCGACAGGCGGAGTATCTTATCGGTATGAACCACTTTATGCAGACCATAGCCGGCCACCCCTTTGATAACGGTAGCGCCGCTTAAACCCTTTTCCCTGCAAAGATCAATAATAGCGTAATAGAGCGGTTTTCCCCTCTCTTTGTCAGCCTCGGTAATAAATACACGGAGCAGTTTCTTTTTTACCATTTTATAATTCATCATTGCCCGCCATAAAGAATTTTTGCCGCTGACACACCTGCAATAACGGCAGCAAGCCCCAGCGACATGTTAAGAATAATATTGACTATTGAAAGAAAGATGCTCCCCTCCCTGATCAGGTTATAAGTCTCCAGGCTGAATGTCGAAAAGGTGGTAAAGGCGCCGAGAAAACCGACGGTAAGGGCTACCTTAAGTTCGGGAGGCAGAACAAGCCTTTCCACAGAAAGGGTGTAGAGAAAACCAAGAAAGAGCGAACCGAGCACATTAACGGTCATTGTTCCCAGAGGAAAGCGACCGTCCACAACAGATGTGGTCCACCCCGAAAGGAGATAACGGGCCAGGGCGCCGAAAAAACCGGCTATTCCAATATACAGGAGCTGTTGCATGGTTTTTGACTATTTACTTTTCTTCTCCAGTCTTTGTGAAAAACAACGTAACGAAGCAATCTCCCATCTGACAAATTGACCGAAAAAAAGTTTGCCTCCTTTAATCCGTAATGACCTTAAAGAAACCTTTATAAATGACTTTCCTTAACAGTCCCCTTAATACTCAATCCCCCGCCTTGCAATATAACCCTTATCATAAGGATGCTTGATCTTCAGCATTTCCGTTACATAATCAGCCATGGCCTGCAACCGGGGGTGGGCATCTCTGCCGGTAAGAACCACTTCCAGTTCCTTCGGCTTCCCTTCAAGGAATGTTGCCACCTCTACCCAGTCGAGCCATTCATTGGCAACAACATTATTTATCTCTTCAAGAACCAGAAGATCATACTCACGGGACATGGCTTTCTCTTTACAGAGTTGAAAGGTTTTTTCAGCATCTTCCACCATCCTGGTAAAAAGCGGCTTTTTCTTTAAAAACATGGGATGAATCATGTCAGAACAGATAAATTCTATTCCGGGAAGTTTCTCTTCAATGAGTCTTTGCTCCCCTGTGCCCCTGTTTCCACCTTTCAGGAACTGGATGATGCAAACATTTAATCCCTGCCCCGCCGCCCTTATGGCAAGCCCCATGCCGGCTGTCGTTTTTCCCTTACCTTCCCCCGTATAAATATGTATCAGTCCTTCCGTCACACAATGCTCCTTGAATTCATTTTATATAACTGCAGTCATGCCGTCATAAGCCAGTTCTACGCCCTCAGGCAACTCAGCTGAAGTTTTAATGTAGCTGACTTCATGCCCCATATGGGTAAAGAGTGTCCGCCTGGGCTTTAAAGCCTCAACAACCTCAAGGGCTTCACTCAGTGAAAAATGGGTTGCATGCGGCCTGTGCCTGAGCGCTCCCAGGATCAAAAGATCAAGCCCTCTCAATTTCTCCATCGACGCAGGCCCTATCTCACTGCAATCGGTGACATAGGCCATATTTGCAACCCTGTATCCAAGAACAGGCAACTCGCCATGAAGCACTTCAACAGGGATAAATTTTCTGCCCAGTAATTGCAAATCCCCCGACATCTCATGAAGCGTCAGCTTCGGGATACCACCACCATGCCTTTGCTCCCTGAAGATATAGGCAAACATGGTCTTTATTCTTTTGAGGGTCTCCTTGTCGCCATAGCAGGGTATGGCCTCCTGCTGAAGAAAATTAAAGCTTCTAAGCTCATCTATCCCGTGAACATGATCGGCATGGGCATGGGTAAAGAAAACAGCAGAAAGCCTTTTAATCCCGTTTTTTAATGCCTGGTACCGAAGGTCCGTAGAGGTATCGATGAGGACATTAGCCCCCTCCAGCGTTAACAGGATTGAAGCCCTCGTTCGTTTGTCTCTGGGATCATGGGAGGAGCAAACAGGACAATCACAGCCTATTGCCGGAACCCCGGTAGAAGTCCCGGAACCGAGGATGGTGACTTTAATCGTTGCATTCTCTTCAGCCATATTTATGCGTTGACGTTAGCACATCATCGGCTAAATATCAAGATACAAAGGCGCAGACGGCAAGCTAACGGCCCTTCATCAGAGAGCCGATAAATACTTCAAAAAGGCTGTCAAAAAATCAAGGCGGAATAATTTGCGGCCATAGCCTTTTCGCCCTTCTGTAAAAAAGACTTGCCCTCTTACGGTGGTCAGCGTGACAGGGGTTTAAGGTATTCCAAAAGGGCCGCCACCTCTTCCTCAGACATAACAGGCAAGGCCATATCCTTCTGGAAATGCTGCATTTTGCTGAGCACATACTCCCAAACTACCAGGGAATGCATGGACGGGTCGGGCAGCGTATGACAGGAGGCGCAAATCGCTTTGTAGAGTTTGGCCCCTTTTTCAGGGGTATGCGGCAGATCATCAGGATTCATCCCCTGAAAGGCCTGCTCTTCGAGATAAGCGAGCACCTCTTTTTTGATCTCCCCATCCCAGGGGACAAGGATCTTCTTTTCCCTCCCCTTAAGCTCAATAATGAGTTCTTCCATGCGGTCCACCACATATGCCCACTCAATAGCGTCGTGGGAGGCCGGATCGGGCAGATCATGACAAAAAGCGCATGCCGCATCGTAGTAAGCGGCCACTTTGCCGCCGGCTTGAGGAAGCGCTTTTTTATCTATTGCGATAAGTCCGTTAGAGAGCGCCTGATCGTTGGCATCGAAGCGAGACGGGCGGGAGGTTTGAATAGGTGAATAATAATTGAGAAGAAGAAATGCAGCCAGGCCGGTACCCATAACAGCCAGGGTGATAAATATTGTCCTTTTCATGTGAAGAATAGCTTTTGGATTAATGTTTTATCAACTCGAACCAGTCCTGATTAGCCGAAAATATTTTCCCGGCATCATAAGAGAGGCGATGGACGCCGTGGCAGCGGGCACAAGCCAGCACAGCCAATGTGCCCAAATGCCGCCCCTGTTCCTTGAGTGTGCCTGTTTTCAGGCTTTCCTCCAGGCTGCTTATTGTTTTGTTCATTCTTTCATCAGGATAGACCATCCTATCCTTTTTATGGCAATTGACACAACTTTCACCGAGCAGATGAATTCCTTTTTTTAAATCTGACAAAGATGAAAGCGCAAGCGCTGTCATACCGTCCTGAGAGGCAATTTTGATCTGATTTACCTCGCTTGTAAGTTTTTCCATATGTTCATGAAGAGGAACCGATGAATTAATTTTAAGGGCGCTAAAATCGGGGGCACGGTATATGGCGGCAGTAATAACCCGGTAATCTGCATGGCAGGACTCACAGCTTTTGCCCAAGTCTTGGAGAGCATGGAACAGATCTTCATATTCTTTGGTTTTTACGCTTTTCTGCAAACGGGAAAGGGCTTTTATATCCAGTTTTTTCTTCCACTCAGGAACCATTTCGGCAATCTTCAGATAATGACTGATCAAGCCGGTTGCCCATTTTTCCAAATGTTTTGCATCTTTCTTTTCAGCATAGAAACGAACCGCCTGCATTTGGCGACGCAGTTTGAACATATTGTGCAGCCACAGCTGCCGTTTATTTTCCGGCTTGTACCACTTTTGCAGAGACTGGGGCGGTTTTTTCAGCAGAACCACCTTGTCTTTATGACTGTAGACAATGCCTGACACAATCGCAATCAGCAAAACCTGAAGAAGAATAAAATATAACCATCGCATGAAAATTACCCGTCATTCTTAATATTTGACTGACTATTTAAAACATAAAGCTGAAAAAATTGCAAACAAGGAATACCGCTAAAGCCTCTATCCTGTCAATCCCCCTAATGCCGCCTGCGGCAAGCGCTTAATTCTTTTTTCTTTTGACAGGATTTACAGGATCAAGGGGATTAAAACCTGCAAGCTGTTTAAAAGGCTTTCCTTTTCTTTGAGAAGCATGCAAACAACTGCTGCAATCTCTATTCTTTCAGCAACTGCTTTATCAATTTTTCTGCCTTAACAATATCAAAAGAGCCAAACTGCTGAAACCGGATAACACCTTTTTTGCCGATAATAGCCATTTCCGGCGTACCCCTTGTATTATACCTTTTCATCGTTTCAGGAACTCTCTCACCTTTTTTATGAAGATCTACCCCTACCAGGTGATGAATCCCTTTTTCTTTGACAAATGATTTCAGTTTTTCCGGCCTCTGGAATTGATGCCCTTCAAATACGGTATGAATACTCAGCATAAACAGTTTGCCCGCCTCTATCTCTTTGGAAAAGGTCTGGTTCCATTTCAGCATGAGGGGGATGGAAAAACGGTTGCAGCCGGGACACCAAAGCTGAAAAAATTCGACGACAACAACCTTCCCCTTAAGATCTTCCACATTAACACCGGGGCCATTAATCCACTCCGACACTTGCCATGCCGGCGCCTTTCCGCCGACAGCTTCAGATGAAATTACCGTTGATGTTAAAAAGAGTAAAAGGGATATGGCGATGACAAGGTTCTTCAAGGTCTGTTCCTCCTTTGTTTGTTATCGAATTGATTGCGCACAATAGCTTGAAACAGGGAAAATATCAAGAATAAGGTAACTGCATGAATGTAGAATGGGAAATCTTCACCCTTTAGTTGACGATCCTTTCTCCACGTACGGCGAGGTAAATCATGCCCCAAAGGCCAAAGATTATGTACGCCCCTAAAATCAGCCCATATTCTATCCCCGGTTCCAGATAATAATGAGGAATACCTGTGAGAAAAAACAGCATGAAGACGATTGTTGTTGCCCAATAAGCTGATATACCCATTACGGCTGCTGTTATGGTTAAGGACCACCGCTTTCTCAAAAAGAGACCCACCAGCGAAATAAGGATTAGCGGCAAATAAACAAGTGTATCTGCCGCACCGAAAGCCCGGTTTAATTGTAAACCATATTCACCTACCTCAGTGACATCCTCCTGTAAACCAAGTTGCACCGCAAAATCATAATTCACTATTGCCATCGTTTGCCCCATTAGCAACAACAGGGCCGATAGAGCTAAAAAAACGGTAATGACCCAATATGCCCTGTTTCTTTTATTTTCCATTTGAAAAATCCTTTTCCTTTAGCATGAAAAAAAGTCCTTTCCCACGTACAAACCGCCCTTTGGGTTCCTCCTAAAAGCTTACCATATCCCGCGATGACTTTTCGATCCGACTTTTTCATACATCCCATAATTAGCAATATGACGGGCAGCAGCAAAACACGCAGCCAGGCGCCACAAGGATATCCATCATGATGGCGGTTCTTGTGAGCACTTGAGGAGAAATTTCTATTTTGACTTTCGCCCTGGTTTGCTGCAATTTCCGGAATGATTGCTGCACAGCCAGAGCTATCTTGCAGTGCAGCCCTTCCCCCTTGTCAAAGAAGGGAATAGGCAGGGGGGAGATTTTTCCTTAAAGTATAAATAAACCTGTTTTATCTGTTTATTCTCTCATATCGTTAGACTGAGGCGGACTTTCCTCTTCCGGACAGGTGCTTTTCCCGATAAAATCCTGCTTTTCCGGTATAGTGAAGGCAAATCTGCTTCCTTTTCCTTCCTCACTCTCCACCCATATTCTTCCACCGTGCATCTCTACAATCCTTTTGCAAAGTGCAAGGCCGAGCCCGATACCCTCAAATCTCTTGCTAAAAGGTGTATCCAGCTGATTGAAGGGCTGAAAGAGCTTATCCATATCCTCGGGGCTTATCCCTATGCCACTGTCCTCGACAACTATTTCAACAAATCCCTCCTCTCCCTTTTCCCTTCTTCTTGCGCTGACGACAACAGATCCGCCATGAGGCGTAAACTTGACAGCATTGGAAAGCAGGTTGACCAGCACCTGTTTGAGCCTCTTTTCATCACCAAACAAAGAAAGAGTGGAAGGCTCTACCTCTTTGTTTAAGCTGATGTCCTCTTTGACTGCCCTTTCCCTGACGAATATGAGGCCCTCTTCTACGAGAGAACCCATATCGACATTGGAGCAACTGAGTTCCAGTCTGCCCGTTTCTATATTGGAAAAGTCAAGAATATCATCCACAATTGTGAGAATACGGCCGCCGCTTTCCTGTATGTCTCTCAGAAAATTCTTTTGCTGATCAGTAATCTTGCCGGCCCCTCCCTCATACATAATCCGGGAAAAACCGATTATGGCGGATAGTGGTGTCTTTAATTCATGTGTCATATTGGCCAGGAATTCCGTTTTCGTCCTGCTGGCGCTTTCGGCGGATTCCTTCGCCTTTATTAGCTCCTCCTTCACTTTCTTGCGTTCGGTAATATCTCGCCAGGTCGATCTGCTGAAAAGAACCTTGCCCTTTTCATCGCGAACGGCTGTCACATTGAGACTGACATCAATTCTGGAACCATCTTTTTTCCTTAAGCGGAGTTCCTCATTATGCACCTCTCCCGTCTCAATAAAGGCTGGAAAAACCTTCTTCTTTACATAGTCAATGCAATCAGGTTGATACAGATCAAATATGGAGCGACCGATAATCTCCTCCTTCCTGTATCCCAGCTTGTCGGCAAGTCTTTGGTTGCATCGCACGACTTGTGCCGTTCGGGCATCCACCGAAACATGCATGTCGGGTGCATTTTCATAGAGGTCGGCATAGCTGCTCTCCGATTTTCTCAATTTCTCTTCGGTAATCTTTCGTTCCTCAACCTCCTCTTTCACGTCCGCATAAGCTTCCTGAAGCATGCTGTAACTCTTTTTTCGCTGTTTCTCAAAGCGGTGAAAGATGATTAAGGCAAGCGCCGTGAGAATGATACCGAAGATAACAAGCGCTGTTTCCGTGCCTTTTAACCTGTTTAACTCCTTATCTATCAGCCTGTGGAGTACATGTTCCACCTCTTGCGCATTTTTCATGAAGTCATCAAAAATGAGATGATAGCTCTCACGAACAACACTTTCAGGGCGAGCGGTTTTCAGGAGTTGAAAAAGAATTCCCCTGAGTTCATCCTGCATTTTTGCGACTTTTACAAGTTTACGGCGAACGTCCGCATCATCGAGAGGAATCACAACGTACCCTTCCGGGGCGATGCCGCCTTCCAGCATAAGCTGCGTATAATTTTCGACCTTATCCAGGTATTTACCGATAACCGTTGTCTCTACCTGAATATCACCGGCCATCATCTCCAGGGCCAGAAGGTGGGTCATTGTTCCCTCCAGTTGAATCTTCATAACGATTTCATCAAGATGCGCATACCTGGCATTTAGCCGGATACCTGTATAGGCGCTGTAGCTGAGCATGCTGATCAGGCTGACCCCCAATGCGCCGACAATGAGGAACATTCTCCACTTTATTTCACGTCTGTTTTTTGCATGCATTACTTCCCCCACAAAAAGACCGCCCCTTACCCTGGATTAAAATGTATTTCAAGGGGATTCCCCCCCAATCTACTAAAAAGATAAACCCTGTGGACAAGAGTCAGAAGCGCTTGATTGCAGGCATGTTCCCCTGTCCCATAAGAGGAAAACCTTTGTTAATCCCGGCAAGGGCAGTTGGGCATGGATTGATAGTGTTACACAGGATTTCACAGCGCTTTTACAAAATCGCAGTTGCGCCGGAAACCATGATATAACCCGGTACTGTCCGGTTAGGAATTTCAATGATTAATTTTAAGGTAAATACGCCATGAGATTGTCATTTCGACGAGGTACGAGGAGAAATCTTAACGTACCTTGGGTAAAGATTTCTCATTTCATTCGAAATGACAATCAATTGCAATTTCCTAACCGGTCATTGCTCGATATAACCGCCCTTTCCAGGTTAAATACCCGTGATATTTTAAGCTTATCACAATAAAAAGCCCTAATCCACGGACAGAAGAAAAATAAGGGTAATCGTTAAAAAAAGCAGACGATTAAGCGGTTTTCATTAAGATGAAAGTGGAGCAGGCAATCCCTTGAGCAAATCCCGGCAAAGTGTTGCACTATTGAGGCGCTTTAAAATCAGGGATTGCGCTTTGTCTGAATCCCCGGCGGGTACATTCTCCGCTATTTGCGGTGCCTTGGTTGATTGTCTGGATTGTTCCCGGGCAACATAGTCCAGGATTTTTTCAACAATAAGCTTCTCGATTTTCATTCCCGAAACTTCATTGATTTGTCTCACGGCAGAAGGACTGGTCAGGTTGATTTCCGTGATGTTTCCGCCGATGAGATCAACGCCGGCCATAAAAACACCGTGAGACTCAAGAAAGGTGGCCAGTTTTTGCAGGATCTCTTTTTCATGGTCATTTAAAGTGGCCGCCTCACACCTGGCGCCCTGATGAATATTTCCCATAAAACTTCCATTTAGGGGAACCCGGTTTACAATACCCAAACATTCTCCATCAACAAGAAAAATGCGTTTATCGCCTTCATAAATGGCCGGTAAAAAGGCTTGCGCCGTTAAATAGAGCGCGCTTTTCCCCTCGCCCATTTTCATTTTCAATCTTTGCTCAAGGGCCGGATCTTCTGCTGATAATTTTTCAATCCCTCTGCCGGAACACTCCCCCAGAGGTTTTATGACAATCTCGCCCTGTTTTTTTACGAATTGCAGCATGTGACGCCAGTTTTTCGTGGTCATGGCAGGCGGTGAAAAGCGGGGAAGGCGAAGTCCTGAAATTTTTTCGTTGAGATCTCTTAATGCCTTGGAGGGATTGATCTGAATAACCCCGGCAGGCAGATAATCGAGGAGCAACGTTAAATGGTAATAATTTATATCAAAGGGGGGATCATTACGAATCAGTAAAGAATCGAAATTTGCCAGCCCTTGCTCTTCCGGCAGCCCCAGCCGAAAGGGTGATACCGATTCAACAGGCCGGACTTCCCCCATAACCCGGTCCTGTTCAAGATAAAGAAGGTCCGGTTCAATCCAGTACACAGTATGCCCCTTTTGTTTCAACTCATCCATTAAGAGCAGCGACGTCTCTGTCTCAAGGTTGAGCGTATCGTAGGGGTCCATTAAAAAGAGGAATTTAAATAACTGCTCACCCATCACTCTTCCACTTTATCAGGATTCATAACCTTTAATACTCTTTTAAAACAAAGGATTGCCCACAGGCTAAAGAGAATCTCCGCCCAGAGGATTAAAAAGAGGGCTGAAAAATCAAACAATTGCGCACCTCCACGAAGGAGTGGAACCAATTGCCAGGCAACAATCAATAGCGTCAGCGCTCCCTCGGAAAGAGCAACCTTGCCCGAGAAAAACCCCAACACCCTGGCGCCAACGGCAATAATCATGGTGGTAACACTGCCTAATGCCAGGATGTGAAGTATGGCGTCCCACGTGGGATCGGCAAAAATCAATGCAAAGGCAATGGCCAGTGCCCAGAAAAAATTAAAGACAAAGGCAAGGACAAGGGAAGTAAAGCCCGTTTTAATCAATGCCGGGATGACGCCGAGAAAAGCAAGGTAGATAATAATAGCAAGGGCCATTAATATGCCCGTCACTTGCAGCAGTTCCATTTCAGTAAAAACGGTCAGTCCCAGCACAACCACAGAAGCAATAGCTGTCAGGGCAAAGAGCACGCCACCAAGGGAGTTAAAACGTTTTGCTCCCAGCACATTGGCAATCAGTTGCTGACCCGCCGCCAGAACGATAAGAAAAACACCGGACCACAGGACAAAGAAGCCTTGCGGCGGTTGGCTTAAATCAAGCCAGGGAGCGACGGCCAGCGTCAGAAATCCGACAAAGAAAAGGCTCCCAATGGGGATAAGGCGTTCCTGAGCTCCACCAAGAGCGGTACGAACCATAACGAAAAGCAGCCAGAGATTACCTGCTGTAATAAGCGCATTGCCTGCTATTTGCACATTCGCCGAAGGAATGACTTTTAGTATGACACCCAAAAGAATAAGCGGATAAATCCAGATTACCTGCTCTGATTTTGGTGGTGATCCCCCCAGGACATGTGCTCCTGACTGCAAAGCAAATCCGGCAACAAATAATCCAAAGAATACAAAAACCTGGACAGACAAATGAACCGCTTTTAAATCGGCATAGCCGGGTAAAATATCGACAAGCCCGTTCAGCATTGCCCAGGTCCAGCTTCCCAGGGGAAACCCGATGAAAAGACCTGCCAGCATGGCAGCGCCCCAAAAACGATGAAAGACAGGTATTCGTGTCCGCTTCATGGATGAGATTTGATAAGAACTTCTATTGCGTTTAAATAGAGACATTTGTTTTAATCCTAAGGGTGATTTTTTTTGTATTTAGTGGATAAAGGTGAAGTACGATTTTTTCAGATGGGCAAAGGAGTAATCATTTATTCCGCAAGGTCGCTTTTTTGTTGGAATTATAGCAAAAACAAGGCCGGAAAACAATTGTAAAAAGAGGCCCCCGATTCTTGAAAGGATTGCCCCTTTCCTTTTCACTCCGGCCCGTCATGCGGCAACCCTCCCCAAGTGCTGTATAGACTGGAGACATGAGTAACAGCAAGTTTATAACTCCACCGAAAATATCCGTAAAATGGGGGAAGCCACAAGCCAGAATTGCAGGGCGGCTTTCTTTTGCATACTTATTCTTTGCCGGAATTTATGCCCCTTGAGGGTAAAGAAAAGTATGAAGGCTTTTAATTCTTTTTTTGACAGGATTTACAGGATCAACTGGATTTTAACCCATAACCTGCAACCCTATCCCCCTTTTTTTCCTAAAAGGTCTTACCAATCTTTTCTTCCCATCAAACGCAGCCGAGTGGAACTGTTATCTGTGGAAATAAGGGTTTATACTGTCTGAGCGAAGCGAGTTTATAAACCCGCCACAGATAGCAGTGGAACGAGGGAAGCCGCAGGCCAAGATGTAGGGCGGCCTTTCTTTTGCATACTTTATCTTTCACCCTCAAGGGCATAAAGGCCGTCAAAGAAAAGTATGAAGGCTTTTAATTCTTTTTCTTTTGACAGGATTTACAGGATCAACTGGATTTTAACCCATAACCTGCAACCCTATTCCCCCTCTTTCCCCATATCCAAAACCGCTTTAGAAATCTGAAATGTTGTATCTTCCAGCATACCGATAAGAAATATAAATCCCTCCCTGCTCCGTTTACTGAAAGTGACTTCCCCCGAATTGTGGGCATGAAAATCCCTCAAAAAAGCCAAAATAAAACCGACTCTCTGCAATGCATCGAAGGGATGATCATCTTCATGGAAAAGTGGATTTGGTCTGCTCATAGCTATCTCCTTTCAATATTAAATATGGTTATTTCAAAAATAAAGTAACATTTGATGTCCACTATACCGCATTTAATGTTACCATTCAAGATAAAATTCAATATTTGATATGGTTCTTGTATTCCTCTAAATGTCGGATAATCTGTTTTTCTAATAGAAAAACAATAACTTTAGGGGGTAAGTAATGAATAAAAAGGAACTGTTAGGGATAAGAGTGAAAGAATTGCGTAAGGCCAAAGGCCTGACTCAAGAAAAACTATCGGAACAACTGAATATTGACCCGAAACAATTAAGCAGAATAGAAGTGGGCAAGAGCTTCCCCTCCTTCGATACGCTTGAAAATATTACCAGGGTATTGGAAGTAGAGATGAAAGAACTTTTTGAGTTTGAGCGCCACCTTAAAAGTCCGCAAGAGATGAGAGCGGAGATTGAAAAACTGATTAATAAAGCAGATGATGAAAAGCTTGTTCTTTTGTTGAATTTGATCAGGGCGGCAGTGGAGAAGTAGAGGGGGGGGGTATTAAAATAAAGAGCAGTGGCTCTGCTCTTTATTTGCTAGAGTGGAATTAAGTATTTTGTCCCCAGAATTCCTGTCCTTAATATGGGAGCTAATTAATTTTCCCCCTCTGTTCTAATGCGTTATGCCCACTGATTTGTGAGAATTGATTATATTTAGTTCACCTACAAGTAGGTGATTTTATAGATTTAATTTTTTAAGGATTATTAATTGAAACCGGTAGCTAAGAATACAATCCTATCTGAAGTTGAAGGCTACTTATCAAATCTACTCATATAGTTAAAGTCATTTACCAGTGTCATTTTTAATATTGATTTCCAGTAATTATGTCCAAAAGCTTTTTTATTTTTCTCACATTCCTCAATAATAGTTTCTTTTATATCTTCGATTGGCAACTTTTTGATGAATGCATTTATTGAAGTTTCGAATTCAGATATAACTGAATCACTACTCTCTTTAAATCGCTGAAATAAATTTAATTTATAATAGTGACTTTCAATCAAATGAAATAATTCTGGATCAATACCATATTTATTCTCTAAATAATACCTCAAATCTAATTCGCCAGAATTCTCCATTACTTCAACAAATAGAAACTGTACGTCTGGTAGTTCATCAAGATATAAATTTAAAAAAATCCTTTTGTTGTCTTCTCTCCACGCTGTACTTTTTAGACTATTACAGGTAGTGCAACAAGGAAATAAGTTTTTAGGATTAACGACATATTCAGCAAATTCTTCTTTTGGGATAAGATGATCGAATGAGTTTACTTCACTTATAGTGCAATTCTGACAAGTGTTAATTATTCTGTTATTTTCATCTGTAGTTAATTGTACTTTAAGCTCTTGAAGGACTTTACTTTTAAATACATATAATTTATGTAAAATCTTCTTTTCGTCCCCTGTATATCCTAGGCTGTGTAATGTCTCTAATTTATCTTCATCAAATTTCTCATCATATTTTTTAAATTGTTTTTCAATTGCATCATTTAACGCAGAAACTCTTGCCTTATAAGTAGGATCCTCTTCTGAGTTTCTTTTATGGCCGACAACCTTCTTGTGAAATTCAAAAGTATCTTGATCGTAAATGTTTAAGTTTTTCATTGATTTAGTTTACTTTTGATGTATAAACGAGCATTTAAGCTTAACGGTATTTTATCCGCTTCCAAAGCTGAAACAATTTCAGAGTATGCTTTTTCTTTTTCAATTAAATTATCTATTATTTTTTTGTATTGCTTTTCAATATTTTTATTTCCAAATACTTCCTCAGTAAGTACTGTTAAGTTTTCACCAAACGACTCAAGGCCAATTTTTCTTATTGATGATATATTTTCGTGCCTTTCAATAATATAAACATTATTTGAAAAAAGTTCTTGGATTAGTAGCGGAGAATGCGTTGTTATAATGCAGTATGATTGAAATTGTTGAACTAAATCACATATTGTGTTCATTAATTGTGATATAGCATTGGGATGTAAGTGTGTTTCCGGTTCGTCAAAAAGGAGTAGAGAGTCCAACCGTATGTTTGATATTATTTCGGTGATTATGTATAGAATAATACTCTGACCAGAACTTAGTTTATCTTTAATTTTATTAAAACCATCTATACTGACAGCGTAGCCATTAATTGTCTTATCATCATCTTTTTCAACAATAAACGTGTTTATAATTTCTTCATCAATGAAATTTAAAAGAATTTTTCTCCATTTATATATTCTCTGGAGCTTTTCGATTCTTTTCCAATTGTTATGGAAACGAAGAACTTGTTGTCTTTGTGAAAGTAATTCTTTTTTTTCACTTTTCTCATTGAGCAAACCACAGTAAATATAATTGAAATACGATGTTTTTTTTGGTAATTCAAAATTGTCAAAAAGGCTATAAGAAACAGCAATTACTTTGCTAAAAAGTGGTGCTCTTGGACTGAAATGCTCATCCTTTTTTTGAGAAATTTTTATTGGTAACGATGTTATCAGCTGAGTTTTGCCAGTTCCATTTTTGCCAATAATAGCGTATATCCTACTAGGCAACTCTTTATTACTATTAAAATCAAAAAGCACATCGATTGGATCACTGGCATACTTTGGTTGAAAACTAAATTTGAAGCTAAACAGGTTCGTTAAATCAAATCCATAAACTTTATGTTTTGCAACCCTCAATAACTGTTCTGCCTCATCAAACCTAATAAGTGATTCATTAAAAATTTCGTTTTTCTCATATCTATCATGAATTTCAGGGAAAAAAGCAGAATCTTTCAGTGCATACAAAACACTTTCAAAATTTCTACCAGTAACCTCTTTAAGGTTGCTATAAAAGCTGTATTTTTGCCCCAATGAGCAAAAGTTATTTTCGAGGATGGTAAACTTACTAGGTATGCTTGTTACAGTATGCTGACTAGTACCATCAGTTATCTTTGTCTCTCCTATATATTTTTCGGAGTCATCAGCACCATAGTAGAAAAGTGAGAATTCTGTTTTATAAGTAAAATCATTCCAACCCTCATTATATACTAAAATGAACGCTGGCTTAGAACTAGGCGGGGCATGAGATGAAAAATTTTTAGTATGACCAAGTGATTTTTTTATTACATGAAATTCAATTTTATTTGGCGGTAAATCAAAAGGTAAATTGTTGTTTTGCTTGACTTGTAGCTGGTATATGGGAAGGTTATCATCGCTATATCCGGAAATAGCTAATACAAAATCTTCTTTTTCTATGTAAGAATTAATGAGTAATACAAATTTTAATATTTCATCTTCATCATCTCTGTGTTTAGGATTAACTATGTTTTCAACAAATTTGACAAATATTTCATCGTCTTCAAATAATTTTAGTCGGTCTATAAATAGATATTCCAACTCCCAATCGTAATTGTTGATTGTATGCTGGACAATGTCGCCATACGCATCATCAAATCTAGAATCTTCAGAGGGCATAGCTCTTAAATCCCAGATATCCATTAGAAACTCCAGAATCTCTTCACTATCCGCATCCCTTCCAAAAGGATGCTGTTCCTTAATAATGGCATTAAATAATTCCGATTTGATTTTTCTAGAAATAATTATCATGTTATCTCTTGATTGATTGATATGCAAGGTTACCACTTTAATCAATGATTGGCATGCTTTTCATATGTTATTCAATAACATACGCTTGCTGTAGCAATAAAGCATATGTAGAAAAATAATGCAACTTTCTAGTTAAAAGTTGCTATTACTTGAAGAAGGTTAGTCTTGAGCAATTCAGGAAGGAAACGATTACGGGTTGGAAGGTGGCAAGTATTCTGCTACCACATCGGTAGTGTATGTTAAGAGCTTTATAGCAGTATCATATAGTAGGATTATTTTCTTCATTTCAATTGTTTCTTGTTTTTCGAATGATGGTGTTGTCCCATTTTGTTCAAATGGATATCGAAATCCAAAAGAACCTTTATCAAGTCGATGGAAAATATTTTTTAATTTTTTGAGTGATCTATTCTGATAATTAATAATAGGGACACATCCGAATGGCACTAAGTTAAGGGTGTTTATCATGCGCTATTAATAGCTTGTCCCTGACTGTTAACCAATTAAACATGTGTCATACCCGAAGGCTCTTATCGGGTATCTATAACAATTAAAAACCGGATTC
>JAOUBX010000032.1 GCA_029860075.1 Deltaproteobacteria bacterium
GTAAACTTTGATTTTTCAAAACTACCCTTAACCTCTTCAAGATATAAATCGGATACTGTAGGATTTGTAACGATAGCTAAAGTTCTGCTATTCGTATAACCTTCAAGGGTTTTTCCGATTTTATTTAACGTGCCATTCCCAATAAAAATAGGGTACGATCGTTCGCCCAAATCAACTTCAACTGTTTCCATGCATCCCTTATCCATATCACCATTATGGGCAGTATCCCTGTGATTAAAAGTTTGAAACATAATTCATATAATTTTCATGGTTTTTTTTAATCTCTTCAATAGAATCACCACCAAATTTCTCCAGGAAAACTCTTGCTATTTCAAATGCAGCAACGGCTTCGCCGATTACGGCCGCAGCAGGAACAGCACAGGTATCAGACCTTTCAATACTTGCCTCAAAGGGTTGTTTACTATTAATATCTACAGACCTTAAAGGTTTGTATAGTGTGGGAATAGGCTTCATAGCGGCTCTTATTACAATATCTTCGCCATTGCTCATTCCCCCTTCAATTCCACCAGCATAGTTACTTTGCCGTCTAAATTCTTTTCCATCATATTTTATTTCATCATGAACTGCCGAACCAGGCCTTCTTCCTTCTTCAAAGCCAAGGCCTATTTCAACACCTTTTATGGCCTGAATACCCATCATGGCGCCGGCAAGAAGGGAATCAAGCTTTCTATGACTATGTACATGACTTCCAAGACCTACAGGAAGCCCACTTATGACTACTTCAAAAATTCCTCCAAGGGAATCACCATTTTCTTTGGCCTCATCAATTCTTCTTTTCATTTTTTCAGAAATTTGCTCATCAGGATGACTGACTTCCGACTTTTCTGCATCTTCGTATATTTCATGGAGTATTTTTTTGTCGCCTTTTGGGTTACCATAATAAATAGACCCTTTTACGGGTGAATTATCATCTTCCACTCCACCAATACCGGTTACCCAGCTATATGTAATTATACCAAACTGTTCCAGCAACTGCCTTGCAACCGAACCGGCAGCAACCCTTGCAGCGGTTTCTCTGGCGCTGGATCGTTCCAGAATATTTCTAATATCCCTTTGATTATACTTAATAGCGCCGGAAAGATCCGCATGCCCCGGCCTCGGTTTTGTTACCGGATTATACTTTGCCTTATCCGAATCAAGACTTTCAACCAATTGAGGACTCATTACATCTGTCCAATTTTTCCAGTCCTTATTCTCAATAAAAAGTGAGACAGGCGCCCCTGTAGTAACCTCATGTCTTATCCCTGAAAGAAACTCTACAGTATCCGATTCGATCTTCATTCTGCCACCCCGTCCATATCCCTTCTGGCGCCTTTTTAACTGACTGTTAACATATGAACTTTTAACTGTGAGATTTGAAGGCATGCCTTCAATAACCGAGATAAGTCCTTTTCCGTGAGATTCTCCTGCAGTAATGTAGGTCAGCATTTAAAGTGCCTTTTCTATAATTCTAGGGGTAACAAATATTAGCAGCTCGGCCCTGTCATCGTTATTAGTCATCGTTTTAAACATCCAGCCGATTAGGGGCAATTTTGAAAGAAAAGGAACGCCAGCCTCACTATTACCTTTCTTTTGGGTAAAAATTCCACCGATGACTGTTGTATCACCATCTTTTATAAGCACTTCTGTTTGAGCTTCCTTCTTTGCAATACTCGGTGCGCCACCGGCGCCTGCTCTTGCAAAGTCAGGTTCGTTTTTTGATGCCTTAATCGTTAAAATAATACTTTTATCCTGTTTAACTTCAGGTGTAACGGTGAGCTTAAGACTTGCATCAACAAAGGTAGTCTGCGTTCCTTCAGCAGAAGTTGTCTCAAAGGGGATAGAAAGTCCCTGTTCTATCGATGCCTGTTTTTTATTGATTGTAACGACTCTGGGCCTTGAGATGATTTTAGACACGCCTTTTGATTCAAGAGCTGACAATTTAAGGTCCAGTGATATTGTGTTATCAATAGACCCGAAACTAATGCCAATAGCGCCGCCTGCACTTCCTCCGGTAACGCCGGTACCGGTAAAGCCTGATCCGACAGGCGCATTTAAAACCGTTCCACCTCCGGCGCCGATACCGACACCGACAGAATTAGGGAATTGATAATTAAGCGCATTTCCATGGGCTGCGTCGACTGCATATTGACTTCCCCATTGAACACCCAGTTCCTTTTTGTAATTAGTATCTACTTCAACTATTCTTGCCTCGATGAGAACCTGAGGCGTCGGTTTGTCCAATTCTTTCACTAAAAGTTTGGCTTCCTCTATTGTTCTTCTTATATCTCTAATAATCAATAAGCTTGATCTATCATCTACCGTTACAGAACCTCTGTCCGTCAATATTTCCTTTATCTTGGCTGCCATCTCAGATACAGGCGCATGGCTCACAGGAATAATTTCAGAATCCAGTTCTACTAATTTTTCCCTGTCTTTCTTGGAGGTTAATGTTTCAGCTTCTTCTTTCTTCAGCTTATCGGCAGGAGCAACTCTAATGACATTTCCCACCTGGACCATACCCAGTCCCTTAGCATTAAGAACAATATCAAAAGCCTGGTCCCAGGGAACATCACTTAACTTTATAGTAACCGTACCTTTTACATCATCTGCTGCTATAACGTTAAATCCACTAACCTCAGCAAAAAGCCTAAGCACATTTCCTATGTCTGCATCTTTATAGTCTAAAGAGACTCTTTGACCGGTATAAACTTTGCTCAACGGTTTTACTTTTAAGCTCTTACTTTCAAAGGGAACCTCTTCATCTTTTATTAAGGGCTCATCCCTCTCTGGCGCAGTCACCCCGGGAAGAAGTTGAGGTTCATCAATTTTCTCCACTTCAGCTACTTTAGTTTGCAAAGAAGGAGCTTCCTCCTCAATTAATTTTCTTTCAGGCAGGACCTGTTTGACCACTTGAACATCGTCACCGTCAGTAGAGGCATCTCTTTCAAAATCGACAAAAATGGTCCCATCATCCTGTTCAGCTATATATTTTGCTTCTTTATTAAGCTTAAAAACAATTCTCGTTCTTTTCTCTCTGCCAACCTTTTCCTGGTATGAACTAATCAGTGAAACAGGAGAGTTAAATTCAGACGTATCGAGACTTCTTTGCAATCCTTTCGGAATGGCAGTATTTGGCAGATTTAAAAGGACTTGCTCGGGAGATTTCTTAGTGATCGAATAGTTAACTTTTCCTGTCACTGAGACTATAATTCTTGACGCCTCGGGCAGTTGAGTAAATTTCAGGTCCGTCACAACAAACCCTCTCTCACCAGGGTCCTCTCTTGCAGGCAAAGCAGGAGAGGGAGCAATCGCCGGTGATAAATCCGCTTTATCGAGCACGCCTTTTTTCCCCAAAGAGATGACAAGTGACTTACCTCTTTTTACGATAAAATAATCGGAAGCTTTATTATTTCTTGAATCCAGCACCAAACGTACCTTACCTTTATGCTGCCCTACTCTGATTGCTTTCAACAGGCTTGCATCAACCTTTATTTTATCTTTCTTGTAAAGGTTCTTAACATTAAAAATATCGACAACAACTCTTGCAGGTTTCCCTAATCTAAAGGCATTATAGTTTCCTATGGCTCCATCGCCGGTAACGACGACAGCCACAGCGCCATCTTCTTTTATCACAGAAAAATCATTTATTACCTTTGCAGGCGGATAGGCTTTCTCCGGCGCAGCGACCTTAGCTTCGGCTTCGATTTCCGGCCCGGGTTCAATGGATTCAAGCGCTTCAGCGTTCATATCTTCCTGAGTAGCATCATAAGCAGCAGCATAATTATCCACTAAAACACTTAATTTATTTCCATCTTTTTCAATCTTATAACCGGTTATTTGCTCTAGTAAAATTTCAATCCTGCCTATATTAACGTCGTCTTCATCAAATTGAGTCATCCGAATTTCCTTAACAGTATCATTCTCAACCAAAACAGGCGTCTTTACACTACTGATATCAGCATCACTAATATCAATAACAATCCTTAAAGGATTCGCCAACTTAAATGCTGTATAAATTGCCGGTTTCTCGCTATTAATAACGATGGACGTTATTTCCTCAGACAACTCTGCGTTTACAGCCTCAATTCTATTAAAAAGGCCTGATGAACCTAATTGTTTAAAAGTACATCCTGCAGAATACGTAATAATTATGAGGACAAAGATCCCCAATAAAATCCATTTTGAAAGCGCTTTCATCTTCTTTTGTCCTCCGCAGATTGGATGACAAGCTCCTTAATCACCGGAACAATCTCACCCTTTTTTTTGTACTTTTCTTCAATCAAAACTTTCCCTTCTGCAATACCCGCTACCTTCCCCCCACTTTTACCGATAGGAGTGCCGATGTAAATTGTATGACCTTTACCTTCAGGATCCTCAACCATGGCAATGCGTCTCTTACCCATAATCATAACGGCGACAAGTTTCAACTGACTTAATTCAAGCGTTTCAAGAAAGGTCTTGGGTTCTCCTGTCTCCGTTGCTATCATTTCTTCCTCTTTTTCAGCGGCTTTTTCCACAAGAATAGGAAAAAAGGGATCTGTCTTTCCTGATGGATCATAAAAATAGACGACCTCTTCCTCCTTTTTCACCTTTGCATCCTGCTTTTTAACAGCAACAGCTTTTTTAGGCACTTTTTTAGCCTTGACCGCCTTGGCAGGCCTCTGACCTGAAGGCGGTTGAGAAGATTCCTCCCCACAACCGACCATAACAGCTAACACAAGCAAAGCAAAAATCAACTGTGAAAATCTTAAATTAAGCATGAAAATTTAGCTCTATTTCTTTCTCTTATTTGCAGGGACATTCTTTTTCTCTATAAATTTATAAGTAGTAGCCATACAGTCAATACTCAATTCTAAACGTCCCCCAAGATTCTTTGGTTTTCCAATACTAATCCTGGAAATATTAATGATCCTGGGCAGTTTGCTGATATTATCAAAAAAGATTGCCGTATCATGATATGTTCCTTTAATCGTTAATTTAATGGGAACTTCGGCATAAAAGTCCTTAGCTTTTTCTTTCTGAAGAATAATGCTTTCAAAAACAATTCCGGATTGATCACCCATTTTCTCCATATTCACCAACAGTGCTGGAATCTCATCGCTACCTGGCAACTGTTTGAGTGCCTGAGCCAGCTTTTCACTTACAATTTTGTTCTCAGCTTCAAATCTGGGCAACTCATCAGCAACAGCCCGTACCTGATTTACCTTGCTTTGCAAACCTGTAAGTTTTTGCTGTAATCCTTCGACCTCATCCATTTTATCCATATAAAACAAATAAAAGTACAACCCCCCGAGCAAAAGCATAAGGGCTGCGGATATCAGCGTCTTCTGATAATCGGGAAGCTTTATATAGCCTGTTTTTATAGTTTCAGCATCTAACGCCATTTACTTCCCTTTTTCTTCCGGTACCGGCGGCTGATAAATAACAAATAAATCAAATTGGTGGACATTCTCACCTGCTATAACTTTCTTTTTTGTTGACTTCAATTTGATATTAGTGAAGTAATCGGACTTTTCCATCCTAGTCATAAAGGCGGCTACTGCATCATGGTCCAGCGATATACCTTGAAGAGTCAATCCCTTTTTACCTCCCTTCAGACTCTCAAGCCACAGTCCTTCGGGAATGACATTACTCAACTCATCCATCAATTTAACGCCGTCAGTCCGCCCGTAATTAAGCTTCT
Source organism: Deltaproteobacteria bacterium (assembly GCA_029860075.1). Lineage (NCBI taxonomy): Bacteria > Pseudomonadati > Myxococcota > Myxococcia > Deltaproteobacteria bacterium. The sequence goes on from JAOUBX010000032.1 coordinate 5,687, forward strand.
TAATAACATCAAGCTTTTTCGCCAGCATTTTTGAGTTAGCCTTGAATTTATCTACTTTCGCCTTGATTTTATTAAGTCTCGTCAGTTCAGCTTGCGTTCGCTTTATATCTTCGTTCAAACCATCTATCTTCCCGGTAATCGACATATGAAGAAAACCTATAAGGGCAAACAAAGCGATAAGCATTAAAACAGCAATCATTGCCTGGGCTCTTAAACTCTCTCGTTTGGCAGCCGCCCTGACGGGAAGAAGATTAATTTTAACCATTTAATCTCCCTCCGTCCTTATGGCAAGACCAACAGCAACACCAAATGACGGCCCGACATCAGAAAGATATTGCCCATCAAAAGCTTTCCCACTGGAAATGGCATTAAAAGGATTGGCCACCTCAACGTGCATACCCAGCTTATCAGACATAACCTTGTCAAGATTTCGGACTTTGGCGCCACCACCACAGATATAAACCTTGGAAACATTATCATCAGGATTGGTCGCCATAAAGAAATCAAGTGTTCTGGCGATCTCTGCAGAAAAAGAGTCGCAAGATTCCTGGATAACGGCCTTAACCTCATCAGGGTCAGCGCCCTCCACCTTCCTGCCGAGCTTCGCCGCATCAGCATCTTCATAGCTTAATCCGAATCGTTTTGCAATTTCCTCCGTAAATTGTCCACCGCCATTGGCAACATCTCTTGTAAAAAGTGACAAACCATCTTTAATGATATTGATATTAGAGAGGCTGGCACCGATATTAACTACAGCTACAGCCTCCCCCTCAGCAAGGGAATAATTTATTTCGAGCATGTTCTGACAGGCAAAGGCATCAATATCCATGACAACAGGGTTCAGGCCCGCTTCCGCCAAAACTGCCGTATAGTCATCAATAATTTCTTTCTTGGCAGCAACGAGCAACACTTCCATTTGGCTCTCATCTGCCGGGTCAGGTCCAAGAATCTCAAAATCAAGGTTTACATCGGCAATATCAAAGGGAACATACTGTTCAGCCTCCCATTGAATGGAATCAGCCAATTCATCTTCAGTCATGGCGGCCAAAGTTATCTTCTTGATAATTACAGAGTGGCCCGCAACAGAGGTAGCAACATCGGTAGTTTTACCTTTAACGCTGCCCACAAGCGTTGTTATTGCTTCAGCAATAGCGCTGGGATCCATCAAAGCGCCATCAACAATTGCTTCAGGCGGCAAAGGGGCAATAGCCAGATTTACAAGCTGATAGCCTTTCTTGAGAGGCTTGAGCTCAACAAGTTTAATTGAATAAGACCCTACATCCAGGGCAAAAAGATTTTTTTTCTTTAAAAAAAGCATAAATTAAGAGCACCTACTATATGGCAGAAAATTAATCGTCCCCAAAAACTCTGGAAGCATCGGACAATTTCAATCCTAAAGCCTTTATAATCTTTCTTTTAGTATCCATCCGGCAGTCCATCCCTTTCTCCACCCGATCCACTGTGAGCGGAGAAATACCGGCATTTCTGGCAAGCTCTGCCTTACTGACAAGAAGACTTTCTCTTATTTCTTTCAATTTATTTTTTTTCAAATCGCCACCTAATAATACAAGTTATATTAGCATCAATATGCACAATTAAAACATATCTAAAACCAATGTCAAGCATTTTTTTACAATTTATTATAAATTACATATAATTATATGTAATTATATGTAATTAAGATTCTGCCCAGGAGCTGAATCTATTAGGAAGCATAAAATAGAGAGGAACTAAAAGTACCTGCACAGGATTTGAGCAATATAGGGGGGGGGATATTCTTTAAAAGTAACCTTATCTTCCATAATCAAGATTAAAAACTTGAAATGCACTGGCATTACCATCGGAAACAACTACCTTGACGGCAACCGTACCTTGTCCATTCTCCGGTACTTTCCATTCTATCAAGCCTGACGAAGGATCGATAATCATTGCCGGAGGAAATTTTTCCAAACTGAATGTCAAATCATCTCCTTCGGGATCTGTAACCTCGACCTGGTAAGTAAAAATACCATCTGAGAACTTACCCAAAGGTGACGATGTGATTTCAGGCGGTCTGTTTAAAATAAGCAGTGAAGGGGACATTCTTTCATCGCCCTTCCCCTCCTCATCATAGGGCGTCACAAAAGCCGTCACAAAATCGCCTCTTTTAAAGCCCACCGTATCAAGTTCCTCTCCTGTCTCACGAGGGAGGAATTTTTTGTTTTTCTGCCAGCGATAATAATAATATATTTCGTCATCCTCGTCGTCGACGGCGGATACATCAACTTTTACCTTCACGCCGGGGTAAAGGACTGAAGGCGTCAGTTCGAGAGCCGTAATTTCCGGCGGTGAATTCTCAGGACCAATTTCCTCTTCATGAGGGACATCTTCCTTCTCCTCCTCATAAGTATTGCCTGAAGAAAGTGAGTCATCTGATAAAATGGGGTCCGGCTCAGCAGCAGATTCGTGTTCTGTATTTATCGTTGCAGTTGAATCAGGGGAGGGAGGCCTTGCCTCCTTCCCCTTGCAGCCGGCTAAAAGCCCCCCCAGGAAAAGCAGAAAAAAGCAAACAATAAATTTCTTCTTTACAGGAACCATATTTAACATTACCGACAGTACTATTGAAACATTTTATAAATTTCCTCAATTTCTATCGTTCCCATTCCTTCGGTACTTTGACGCCAACTTTCTACAGCGCTTGTACCGCCCGGCAGATTCAATTTATCGATGCGGACTATTTTTCCCGAAGAGGTCTGGACAAAACCTGACACACCATCCCGGCCCCTTACAAGGCCAACGGAGGTGGGCATCCCCTTCCCAAGGGAATCGTTTGATAAATGCAGCTTTGTGTTGCCGTCAATATCTTTCGTCCCAAGAGCCGCTGCTTGCGTTGCCGTTCCTGTCAGATAATCAAGGGCATACAGTGTGCCCTCTCCAAATATGGAACAAAGATCCCCGGCGGGTTCATAGGCTGTAAACATGACTACTTTCGACAGTATGGCGGGCCTTGACAATACGCGCTGGCTTGCATTTACATTATCTGCCTCAAGAGATATATACCATCCTTTGTAATTAAGTTCAATATCATTCGCCATATCTTCGTAGCTGCAACTCGTTCCGGCAGTACATACGGTGGTTGAACCTTCATCAACAGAGACAGCTCCGGCATTATCCGACGTGACAACGATAGAGGTGGTATCAACGAGGTCACTCAAAGTATAGCCGTATTCCGTAGCCGCCGTGGTGTCGCATTCAATTGAATTAATGCCATCAATGCATTTGTCCTCAATGCCGTAAAAGCGCTGCTCGAACCTGTCCGAAATATCATCAGCGTTCTGAAGGCGGCCCGTGCCAAAAAAGATTCGTGATCCCTCACCGACATCCTGAGCCGAACCAACAGGTTCCACGAGCGGCCCCATATCGGGGTCGCTAAAGAAAGTCGACAGCACCCAGGTATTCGGATCGGCATTTTCCATGGTATTTATCCTGAAGACCTTTCCAATATTCTTGATGACAGAATTGCCGCTCACATTAACTGTTGTTCTTGTCGTGCTCCCGATATAAATGGTCTCGGAACTAAAATCTTCATCAAAATCAAAGGTAGAAGGTGATCCCATATAAGTATCTCCGGAGGGCAAAGCGACAGGAGTAGAAGTTGAATCAAACTTCTTTAACATTTCTCCCGTCGCAAGGTCCACTATAAAAACATGCCCCCCTGTAGTTGTTTTATTGCTTCCATAATCCCTTATTGTCATGTTATTTTCAGGGCCTGACCCCACAACCATAAACCAGGCATTACCTGACTTTGCTATGGCCGGATAAGAGGATGCAAAACCGAGATTTTCATGGGTAAAACGCCATAACAATCTCGGTTTTCTCTCGGGATCGGTAACATCAAAGGCATAATATGCCGACCTGAAAGCCTGTTCTCCTGCTTCGGCCATGCTGCCGTTACGATCCAGATCGACATTAATCGCCCCGCCGCCAAAGCGCATGCCCACGATAATCATTGTTCCCCAGCCTCCCGGATGAACTGTGTCATCAGCAAATATTTGCGCATCTGTCGCCTTCGGCCTTTGATCGACATAGTAGGTATGCGTGTATTCCGCCGTACCGCAGGCAGAGGGGTCCGTGCCCGAACCGTTGCAAGTCGTCCACACAAGATGAGGCAGGACATCGTGAGGGACAAATGCCCAGAGTTCTTCACCCAGTTCAGGACTGCCCCATCCGCTGCCGGTGGCCGGATTGGCCCTGAAGGTGCCATCTTCTTTCTTGGCCGTCAAAGGGTCATCCCTGTTGTCATACACGCCCGCATTAAAAGCATGGAGCAGCCCGTCATTACTTCCCACGTAAATAACTCTCCTTCTGTCACGGTACTTTTCGTGGAACTGCCGGTAGGGCGTATCACCATAGGTACGATAATAGCGCTCAGCCGTATTCCCTACAAGGGTAGGCGTCGAATAGACAATGTCTCCAAGCGCCCATATGCGCTGATTCGTTCCGCAATCTTCACGTCGGTCGCCGGTAAAAGTCTCTGTCGTCGCACCCTCCACAGGGAGGCATCTGGCCCTGAAACCGCTCACATTTTCCCCCCTTACATAAGCAATAATGTCTTCCGCCTCCATAAGCGTTGTGGTGCTATTTGCGAATGTGCCGTCCGTACCTTCACCGGCCCGCAGATAATGAGCAAGCTCTGCCGCCATGCTGCTCTTGAACTTCATCAATTCGCCATTTGAGTCAAAACCGCCAAGGCTGTTAAAATCCCCGCTATCCCCCGTATTGTCAATGATGTTATCAGCATTAGAATCAAGCCAGGCATATATGTTCCGTGTACTTTTATCTTTTTTGGCAAGCACTTCCCCCGCTTCAAAAAGGGAGGTCACCTCCTCGATAGGCACTGTTTGTTCATGTTGAAGAACAGTTTCTTCGTCACTCGCTCCGATATCACGAGACAGGACTGCAGCAACATCTCCCGTTACTTCATTAACATCCATTTCAACCACATAGTCCTCACCTTTTACAAGTTTACGGTCGGGCGAGGTGCTTGGCGTCAAAGACATACTGCTGTGGTCATCACGCAAATACTGATCGGCATCGACAAAATATGAGCGTATATATCCCGGCCAGCGCACCTCATTCCCGCCTGCTTTAACCCTTGCAGGATAGAAGTAGGCCTGGTACATGGCCCCTTCACCGCTGGACGATGTGGAAAGAACGGATACGGACGTTCCCGATGCGGAGCTTTTGAGAATATCCATAACGGCCCTCATGATGGTCCCTTTCAAGTTCTCACCGCCTGACGCAGAAAAATAAGTGTCGGGCGTTCCATCACAATCTATATCACTCTCCCACATTTCCCCCGTTTCATCACCATCCATAACCCCATTGCCATTATCGTCCGTAAAATCACAACGGCCATTGCCGTCAGTATCTAAATCAGTCAACCGGCCTATAGCTGTGTAATCATTGAAACCGCCGTACCTGGCCATTTTTTTCAGCGTATCCGTTCCCCTGCCGTATCCCTCTCCATAGGTATCTACGGCATAAAAATTGAGCGTTTGCATACCGTCGTCGTCATCACCCGGGTCGAGAAGGTCTCTGAGATCGGTCACGTGGGCCTTGTAGGCCACGTTATCCAGCCATCCTTCATTTTCCCGTGTGCCCATTGCCCCTGAATCATCAGTAGCCTTAACCCCTCCGGCAAGGGGTATTTGATCGGTAGCTAACGGGACATCATCGTAGATATTGTATTTGAAGTCATGGCTGTAATTGCCTCCCGATACGAGAAGAATGAAGTTCTTGCAGCAGGTCACCATCACACCGGCGCTCTTGTAACAGAAAGGATCGAGTTGATTACCTGTAGTCGAGCAGCTGCCTGCTCCAGAATTATTCCAGTTGCCTGTGGCCCAACGATAGGCAGTATCCTCCCTGAAATATCCCTGCGCCAGATAGAGCGCCTCGGCCAGGGGCGCATGCTGGACCGGAGCAGCGCTCCTCGTAGCGGCCATCAGGCTGGGCCATCCCGTCGTTTCTTTTTCATTGAAAGATTTTACTACCGAGCCGCCATCCTCGTCGTTTAATTGCATGATTGCCAGCCTGAAACCGAGGCTGCCTCCCAAAAGGCCGTCCCTCAGTTCATGATAAAGCCCCTCAGTTTCATGGTCATAACATTCATCCCTTAACTTATTGCGGTACCATCCATCTGCCTCCACACAGGGCAAGGCAGCATTATCCAGGTCTATATTTATCGCTTTTTCATTAGCGCTGGACGCGAAAGGTGCTGACGGAACGACAACTGTAGGACTGTTATCTACAGGCCTTATATCAAATGCAAAATGTTTCGGCGTCATAAGCAGGGCCAGATTATTTCTGAGCAGAAAAGGTGTGGCATCATCAGAAGCCAAGCCTCTGTGTGAGCGCAGCTTATACTCTCCCGTTTTGCCTCCCGAAATATTCCCTTGAACACCGATGGTAGCCAGCGCACCATTGCCCCACAAAGTGCTGGGAGTTGTATGGGTAGAAGAGGTCGTTGCTCCCTCCTGCACATTTTGATACTGGAAAACGATATGGCTGCCTCTTTCGAAAAAGAGGACCTGGTAGGTAAGGGGATTAAGCTTTTTTTCATCATAGATCTGATCGACGACATTTAAAAATGTCAATACGGCTACCCGGTTGGGCGCCGTCCCCTTAATAAAAAATTGTATTTCACTGTTGCCTACCGAGACAAGTTCCTGGTCTATCCAGTAAGGCGCAATGGCATAATCATAAAGTTCCGTTGTCGGCATTTTATAGTTGGCCGATTTGCTTATGCCACTCGGCTCAAAGGCAGCCCAACCGTTCACATTTATGGTCATCACGCTGTCTGCCGGAAAGGTTGTTGAATAGAGGGTAAATGCAAAGGGGAAATCAATCTGACCGACCCATGCATTATCATTTCCGGAGGCAAGTTGAGTATATGTGGCCGGTGTAGCCACCCATGAATAGGGGATCTCCTGGGGAACCATGGCCGGACCGGAACAATCTACGGGACAATTTGACTGATTGACTACCTTGGTTATTTTTATGGGGTTTCCCAGGGCATTGTTTGCAGTAAGTCTGCTTTTCAACGTCTGCGGGTTTCCTTGTTCCGGTGACCCAACGACGTCACCGCCGACAGCGGTCTTCTTCACAATATCAAACTGGGTCATGACAAGCCAGTTCAACCAGTTGCCGGAGCGATTGCCCGTAACTGATGCGCTCTCTTTGTCGCATCCCCCTGTATCACAGAGGTATAAAAAGCCGGGATCAAAATAGCCGTCATAGGTTCTGCTGCTCGAATAGTCATCAAAGATATTGACAAAGGTGTCGGCACAGTTATAAACCTCCTCGTCGCACCGCCCATAGGCCGGCCGCACTGTGCTCGCCGAATTATCGAGGAGGAAGAGGATGTTGGGTGAAACCGTTCTGGGAAGAAATGCCGGAAAGGCCGTATAGTCGGCCATCTCGGCAGCGCCGGCAGTTAAGGCGTAAGACAGGAGGGACAATACAAATCCCGCCATGATCAGTCCTCTCTTTATCAGTATTGGATAACGCATATCTGGCACCTCACGTCTGTAAATTTTCATTTTTTCAAATGGCCTTCTCATTATATTTCAATCCTTTATTCCACTGCGCTGGACCTGAGTCTGTAGAAAACGGCATCATCACCAAGAGAACTACCGGTCCCCAGCCCTTCATAACCCATGGCAAACCCTGTAGCTCTTCCCGGCAAAGCCACATCATAAAGGTAGTCAATATCAATTGCAACGGAAGCGCCACCGATACTGGTTTCAACATCGACTCTATCAGGGGCAATCTCCAACTGCTTATAGATAATCTCATTATAGAGGCTCGTATTTATAGTAAAACCCATATCATCCGGCACTGCGCCCTCGTCATGTGTTCGCTCAATAAGCATCTGTCCGATCCGGTTGCCTCCCTCAGCCGATTCGAAGGCAGTTGAAACGCGTTTATCATACCCTGTAATCTGTAATTCTACGGTAGTGCTGTTCAATGCGATGATGCCGAGAAGAGTGGCTATAAACATAAGAATCAAGACGGTCAGCAAAATCATTCCCTTTTCATTTTTAAATGCCCCGGCAAGCGCATTTTTTCCTCTATTACCCGGCCTATAGTGCCCGGAAATAATATTGCTCATACAGTCAAACATTATTCCCCAGCGCTTCCTGTGATCTCTTGCAATGTTTATTGATTTTATCTCCATTGCCGTCTCCTCATCTCTAATAATCCTCCTTAAAAGGGATTCCTCAAATCAATGACCTGGGAGAGAACTCGCCGCCTGTAAAAATTAATGTCACCTTCAGGGTGGTTTTCCACAGCAGGCCTTTTAAACTTTTTTCCTAACGGGTCCTGGCCGGCCCTGGCCACTACGGTCACCCTTACCGCTTGAATACGGTGCTGTTCCAAAGCAGTTAAACCATCGACAAAATCACCGGCGTCATAAGAGCCGTTTCCATTTTTATCGACAAAAGGACCGAAGCCAAAGGCAAACTGGATATCTTCGATATTTTCAGCATATAGCTGGGGGGCACTGCCTGCGCTGCCACCCCTTATATACGTGTAGTCCTTGCTTACCAGGCAGGGTTTTTCCGGTGAGCACCCTGTCACATCGTCCGCTATGGAATATTCGATGGCCTGAACAATATAAACAAGGCTATCTTCCTTAAAGTCTTTAGGGAGTTCTTTTGCAGCCCTCAGAATATTTTGGTCAAGCGACCCCTGGACAGTATTGAGTTCTAGCATATACGCTCCGTCGATAGTAATGAATTTCCTTTCGGGAACAAATGCTCCGCCATTAGTCATAAAGGCATCGACACTGTTTAAGCGTAAAAGATACTGCTCCTTTTGGTTATATTCAAAGCCTGACAGGTTTTGCAATACGCCTGCCTGCGAACCAATGCCAAGGAGAATAATTCTGTCAGGCCCCGCAACGCTGTCGAATACCGTAATAGGACCATCGAGTGTAATTGCAGTGCCCACATCTTCTCCAATAGTTATAGGGTAAGGCACTCGTTCTTTATCCAGGCCAAAACCGGCCATACGTATATCTCTTGCTAGCCGTCCCAAAGCAGCGCGGGCGCTTTGCTGGGCCTGGATAACGCCCTCCTGAACCTGGTAGGAGCGATTTGTCGCCGAAAAAAGCGCAAAGCCGCTCATGGCAACGACCGATGCGATAAGCATGGCAATGATAAGCTCAATGATAGTAAATCCCCTGTCGGATTGAATGTCCCATTTATTTTTATTATTACTATCCATTTTTCTCTCTCTAAACATCCTTCCTTATCGGCACTTTATTAACATTACCAGGTTCTAATAATTGTTTCGTAGACAATCTTTTTTTCCCTGTTGGTAAACCATGTGACGGTTACAGTTGCTGTCGTCAACCTGTCATAGGGCACCCCACTAACAACGCTGACCCTCCCCCTTGCGCGCACAAGACCTATATCAGGATCATTCAGCCTTGATTTCCACTGTTCACAATCTCCCTTTACGGGGTCCGCCAATGGACAATCAGCATCCGTATCAAGATCGTTATATGCATATGATTTGCCGCTAATTCTCATTCTTTCGACAATCTCTGCAGCCATGTTCGTTGCGACGGTCATATCTCTTGCGCCCTTGTTTCCCAAAATTGCTGTTGATTGCATGTTTAAAGCCGACATGAGTCCGACGGTAAGAAGAAGCATTGCCACAAGGACCTCAATTAACGTAAATCCGCGCTGCTTATACACACCTTTCATATTCTTCGACCACCTTTATTTTATGGGCAAGGGATAGCATTTAAGGGCTCTTTACTGCTTAAGTTAATGACCCTGACAATCCCCGTGCCAATTGAAGGTATATAAATTTTATATACCTTGCCTCCTAAAGAAACCTTCACCCCAAAATCAGCGGCAGTACCTCCCGCAGTGCCATTGGGATTAAACTGTGCATCCTTGAGCGGGCTCAAGGAATCGGTATAATTGCATATTTTTACACCTTTAAATTGAAGAGGAATATTAATAGTTTTATAAACCGTTGAATCTTTGATCATTACACGGTAACTTTTATCGTCCATAAAATCAACAACCCAGGGGCGCCCCCCCTTGATAGCGCTCAAACGGGCGTACTGCATATCGGAATAAAGCTGTCTTGCTGCTCCCCTGGTCTTGTAATTGTCATACATGTCTTTCCCCGAAAGCGCTGCAATGGAACTTAAAACACCAAGGATGGCAATCACCAGAATTAACTCAATCATAGTAAATCCGCTCTCATTATTTAAATAAGCTTTCATAATTATCACCTTCCACTGTCTTTTAAACATACAATTAACATGCCAACAACAAGTGCCAGCGTGGCGCAGGTTTATCAGTGCTTTTATACCGTTTCCACAGGCCCTGCATAGTAAAAATTACTACAAAACCTTCCGGAAGTAAAATTTTCATAGAAAACTTTTCATACTTTTTACAGGCTATCTCATTTACACTGCAATGGTATTGTTTTTCTGATGTAAAAGCAATACCGTTAAAATACTTGCCGCATTGCCGGTTTAAAAACTTCTGATCTTGCATTTATAAATCGTTTCAACTACTATTATCCCTATGATTCAGGACATCAGGTTACATGGGCAGATTGGTGACAGTATCGAATTTTATGCCACCATTGCCGGCAAAGATATTAACCACCGTTATTTCTTTGAAACGTCCAGTGAAGACGGCAAGGAATATGACAGGTTTTTTTCACCGGGCAATGAATTTATTATCGGTGATGATGGACTGACCTATAACAGTAACGGCGGCAGTTTTTGTGAATACATGTTCGGCGTTGAGCAACCCTTCAGAGACCTCGTAAAAAAAGATGTCCTTAACCGTCTCGCCATTTTCGGCACCTACTATGACGAAGAACAAGACAAACTGACATTCACAAAGCAAACAAGCGGTTTTGAAAAATATGAAACCATATTTTTCAACATGCATGCAGTTAGCAATTATTATTTCTTTCTCCATTTCGACATGCAGGGAACGCAGGAAGCAAAGCAGGAAAGACTCCTTAAAAAGATTGGAAAAGACCTTAAAAGAAACATCAATATCGGGAGCAGCAACGATACGGAAATCGCCAAAGACATACTTAAAGACATCGGTATTCCTGAAGCCGTTCTCTTCCTTTTCAAACTGATAAACCTTCCCAACAAAAAATTTTACGAAACATTCCGGAAAATATACACTGAAAAAAGGACCGTCACAGAAGAAGATAAGGAAAAACTTAAAAAACTGGCCGAAAAGTACGGAATTGACCAATATCAGCAGGAAAGAATAAAAATCGATGTTATGTACAAGGACCTGGCAAACAAGCGAATCATCGATGAATATAAGGATATCCTCATTGCAATGGAAAAGGATGTAGGCGGTGACGGCAAGGCGCTGGCTAATCCCAAGCTTACAAGACTGAGAACCCTTAGCGTGAGAAACGATATTCCAAGCAATCTTTTCGATACGCTGGACAGTATGATTCTTAAGGGCAAAAAGATCGTTGTCACCAATGAACCTGACTATATCATTGAAACGAGGGAAATACTGGAGGGCCTTTTTCTTCTCAACCAGGAGGACAACCAGCTTATTATTAATGACGATCTCATAAGGCTTCTAAAAGCCAAGCGAACGTCCGTCGAAAAAAGAGACCGGACTTTTGAAGGGATTCTCCTCGATACAGGCCGTATCTGCGATGAAAAAATGAAGGAAGAAAAGGATACGACGGCCTTTGAAAACTTCGGTTATATCGTTACCTTCTTTGACCGGTATGACGCAACGTTAGCTGTCATCAGCCAGCTGGCCTTTATGGAGAAAGTCAATATTAATGAAGATCAGGTTAGGAGTCTGCTGGGAAATAAAAAGGTTTTTGATGACCTGAAAGCAGACTTTTTCAAGGAACTTTTTTTTGACCCCATACTGGAGAACAACTACCTCACCTACTTTGGCAGAAAAAAGATCGAATATCTGCTTCACGGTCTTGAAGGTGTTGAAAAGGGAGAATCCACGCTCCATGAAATTGTTGATAATCTTTATCACACGAGCCGTGAAGAAGCGATGTACAACATGATTCAGGAAAATGTAAAAGGAAGGATAAAAACCTTCTACTCGGAACTAAATACGAAGGAAGAGCAGGAAATTCTAAAAAGAGAAATCGCCAAAGATCTGGCGATAAAAGAAAATTTCGAAGAAGAAATTCCCGACCATATCTTTAGTAATGTGATCATGAATATCAAGAAAGAGGCTGTTTACCTCCATAACCTTCTTCCCCAGATCATCAAGACAAAAGACGCGGCCCTGCGAGAGGATTTCCTTGTTAACAGCGGTCTCGACAGGTTCTATATTGAAGAACTGGAACGGGAATATTTCCAGGTTAATTCACTGGGAGAAGAAGAGCTGCAAAAGATCAGGAATATCGCGGCCTGAGTCCCCACTTATTCCCCTCCCAACAAATGCGGAAACACACCGGATCAAAGATTATAATCCTTTATTTTATAGATGAGGGCACGATGGCTTATTTCCAGCAATTTGGCTGCCTTTGTCCGGTTCCCTCCTGTTTCTTCAAGGGCCTTCCGGATCAATCTCTCCTCAAGATTTCTGCTGTTTTTCTTTATGGAAAGACCGTCATCAGCTAATGGAACAAGCTGACCGCCACCTCCCTCCTTAAGTTCTGCCGGAAGATCATTTTCCTTTATTTTATCACCTTCAGCCATAACAATGGCCCGCTCTATTGCATTTTCAAGTTCTCTGACATTTCCCGGCCAGGAATAGTTAATGGCAAGTTCAATGGCTTTGCGGTCTATACCGGTAATGTTAATGCCAAGCCTTTCCCTGTACTTGCTTATGAAATGGTCAATTAGCATGGGAATATCTTCACTCCGCTCCCTTAAGGGAGGAAGTTTAAGAGAAAAAACGTTTAGCCTGTAAAAAAGATCATCCCTGAAACGTCCCTCTTTAACCTCCTCAGCAAGGTTCTTTGTTGTGGCTGTAACAATTCTCACATCGACTTTAATAATTGCCGCGCTGCCGACCCTTGCTATTTCTCCCTCCTGCAACGCTCTAAGCAGCTTTACCTGCAAAACAAGAGGGAGTTCTCCAATCTCATCAAGAAAGAGGGTCCCTCCATCAGCTTCTTCAAAAAGCCCCTTCCTCGTTTTTACGGCGTCTGTAAAGGCCCCCTTTACATGACCAAAAAGTTCACTTTCAATCAGGTTTTCAGGAATAGCGCCGCAATTAACAGCAATAAAAGATTCATCCTTCCTGACGCTGTTATAATGAATTGCCCGCGCAACCAGTTCCTTGCCCGTACCGCTTTCACCGGTAAGCAGCACCGTCGATCTCACGTCAGCCACTTTTTTTATGGCATTAAAAACTTCCTGCATTTTAGGCCCCTTGCCTATAATACTGGAAAAGCTGTAACTCTTCTCAACAGCCTCTCTTAGCCGCATATTTTCGCGGGTAAGCTTCTCTCTCTCTTCCGCTTTCTTTAGTGTTAAAATAATTTCATCCTGCCTGAAAGGTTTTGAAATGTAATCGTAAGCGCCCTCCTTTATAGCCTCAACAGCAGTATCTATCGTCCCGTAAGCAGACATGATAATAACAGGCAAGTGATGCCCCTTCTTCTTTATCCCCTTAAAAAATGTAAGACCATCCATACCAGGCATCCTCACATCGCAAAGAACCATGTCATAGACATCCTCATCGAGCGCCTTCATCCCTTCATCACCATTGGCGCAGGCCTTGACATGGTAACCCTCTTTTGCAAGCATGGACGTAAGCACATGGCGCATAGCTTCTTCATCGTCTATAACGAGAATTCTTTTCTTATTTGACATATCACATCTCCTGTTGAAAATAATTTATGCAAGTTAACGCATACAAGTAAAATAAAAAAGGTCTACACCTCATTATTCTTCTTTTCACATGCGGGGAGCAAAAGTGAAAAGACTGTTCCACGGCCTGGCTCACTCTCTACCTCTATCTTGCCATCAAAGGTCTCAATTATGGTTTGGGAAATGGATAAGCCCAGCCCTGTTCCTTTTCCCGGATCTTTCGTCGTATAAAAGGGATCAAAGATTTTACCGAGTTCCTCCTTTTCCATGCCCATTCCTGTATCGGCAATGGATACCTTAATCCACTCTTTGCCGCCTTCCGGCTTGACTCTTTTCCTTATAGTAAATTCAGCGCTAAGATGGTCTTCCTTCCTTCTCGGAGGGAAGACCTCTTTATCTTCACTTAAATAAAAGGCTTCCGTTGAAACTGTTATTCTCCCGCCATTAGGCATGGCATCAACGGCGTTAAGAATGAGGTTAAGCAATATCTGCCTCACTTGATGTTCATCAGCCAAAATATGGGGCAACCCTTCAAGCAATTTAAGTTCAAGTTCCAGGCTTTCAAAACCTTTTTGATGAGAAACAAGTGAAAGCGCCTCATGGATAATACCGTTTACATTAACGTCTCTCATTTCAACCGATGATGGCCTTGAATAATCAAGGAGTTCCCTGATTGTAAGGTCAATTTTTTTAACCTCTTTTTCTACTCTTTCCACAAAATCCTTTTCCATCGCTTTATCATCAACACCACTGATAAGCATATTGGTATAACCGAGAATTGCGCCCAGAGGGTTACCTATCTCATGAGCGACACCGGCAGCAAGCCGGCCAACGGAAGCCAGCTTTTCAGACCTGATTAAATCGAGTCTTGTTTGCCTTAGTTCCCTGTTAGCCCTCTGGAGATAGCCCACATGATCCGACAAACTGTCGGCCATAATATTAAAAGCCGTCGATAATTGCCCCAGTTCGTTCTCCCCATAATCATCAACGCGCTCACTGAGATCTCCATTTGCTATATTCTCGGCAGCTTTGGCAAACTTGCTTAGCGGCAGAACAATCCTTCTTGTCAAAAGATAACTGCCGAAGAGAAGAAGAACAAGAAGATCAAAAGAAAGAAAAAAAAGAAGCAGCCATTTCGTTCTTAAAAGCGTATTGTTCAGTTCAGTCAAGGGAAAGACAACCTTTAGACCTCCCGATACTTTACCATTTACAATCATTGGACTATAAACAGATAATGATTCATAAATGGAAATAACCTTTAAAGCCCTTCCTTTCTTTAGGTAGGTATAATCCAAATTCTCGCTAATCGATTTTCTTAAATTATTATCAACACCAATGATATTATCATCTCTACTTACATAATCAGCAATTATAGAGAATCTGTCATTTGCAATAATAACTTCACTGGCGCCACTTTCCATGGCAAAAACATTGACCAGGTTTTGCAGATTAATAGTCTCCGAAGCAGAATGAAAAAGCGTTGCGCTTTCAACGATAGAACGAAATGAAGTGACAAGTGTTTTCCCATCTCTTTCTTTCATTCTAACCATATTATTCTCTGAAATATTAACTACCATAACACCAATAGTAATCATGGCAATTCCCATAATGGCGAGAATATTAATAACTATTTCAGTCCTGAGTTTTATATTATCACCTCTTTAAGGGTAGCAGACGGTTTTCCCTATTCTTGCAAGTACGTTTCTCGTTTCCACACAAACTCTATCATCAAGTCCGGCGAGGTGTATTGACAGAAAACGTAACTCTTTTATCGTGTCCACATCATACCAAAAGGGAAGTATATGCATATCAAGGCCGAGACTCTTTGCCTTATTAAAAGTATCTTCAAAGACAGTATCACCACCCCACTGAATACCATTAAAAATTTCAGGAACCTCCCCGGAAATAGCAATCAAATAGTACCCGCCATCAAGACTCGGGCCTAAAACCAGATCATGTTTTTCGAGAGACTCAAAGGCTTCCTCAACAATACTGCCTGAAAGTGTAGGAGAATCACTTCCTATGATGACAATTTTATCATAGCCCTGAGACTTCAAATGATGAAAAGCATTTTTCATCCTCTCTCCCAGGTTTTGACCTCTTTGCTCAAATCTGTTCAGGTGAAAACGTTTTTCAAGTGAAAGAAAAAAGGGATCTTCCGAGGTGGGGTGACATGCAAGAAAAGTATCGGCATCTTTAATGACCGACATTTCCATCAGGGTGTCGATAACAAAAGATTCATGCAGGGCTGCCGACTGGTGAGGAGACAAGTTTGTCGTGAGACGTGTTTTCACCTTGCCCGGTACAGGAGCCTTGGCAAAAAGAATAATTGAATGCATATTAACTCCATATCTACCCACTTTAAACATGTCGATTGTACCATATTTGCAAGCGGTTTCAAGGAGAATATGAAATTATTTCATACCGGTTTTACTCTTCCATTTCTTTTGAAGAGTAAAAAACTCAGGAGAGAAAAAAGTATCTTAACAGTGCTGTCTCATTAGACATAGAAAAGCGGATTAACAGTTTCGCTGTTAATCCGCTTTCTTATTAATTCAATATAGATAAGTTTTACAATTTACCATGAAAAATCAAATGTTGGCGAAGGAGTCGGTTCCGGTACAACTGGCTCCGGTTCGGATTGCTCTGCTACGTACTCCCGGCAACTGTTACCTTCCTTCACAAATACGTCCGGATCACCATGAGCCAAATGAGCTTTAATCGCATTGCCTGAAACCATAATAACTTTGCCGTCATGACACATCTCAGACTTGTCTGCTTTTTTGCCTCCAGCATAAATAGAACTTGACGTGAACATAACCATTGAAACAACCATAATAGCTAACAATCCTGCTTTCATCATTTTCATATCCTTCCCTCCCTTACTTTTTAGTTTTTTAAGAGTTTATATTTGTTCTTTTAGTACTTTTAAATAATTTTTATAAAAAAACGGGCCGCCAAAGTTTAAAAAACTCTGGCGGCCCGGCTGACATAAAACTTCTCTTTTCTTAGCCCCGTGGCTCTGCGTCCCAAGGTTTCCCGAGGTTTGCTCTGAGCAGAGTTGGTGATTAACTCAACATCTTTTCGTCTAAAGAAAAAGCAACAATCATACCATCAGCATATTTTAAAAAACAATAACGTGCAACTACCTGATATAAAAAAGAAAGCTTCAAAACAACATAAAAAGTATAATCACTATTAACTGGGAATCTAATGCTATTAGCTATGAAGAAACGTAAAAAGGTTATGAAATTTTTTCATAAATGATGACAGGAAGAGATAAAAAACAACTATAAGCAACTTGTGATGAAGAGGTAAAGAATATTTGACTGCAGCAGGTTAAAACATATAAAAGCGGTCCTGCCAACCTGGATTTTTCACCAGGTTTATCAGCAAAACAGTTCAGGGTAAGGTGCACAGCAGCGAGTTTATGAGAAATCCGGGCTAGGTCTTCAAACCTTCAAGATACTCTCCCCACTCGGAGGGGAGCATATGTTTCTTCTTGTTGTTACACTCTTTACAGCATGGAACGACATTGGACTTAACCGATTTTCCACCTCTTATAACCGGCACAATGTGATCCATGGTGAGTTCCGAAGGGTGAAAAGGTCTTCTGCAATAATAACAGAGACCTTTCCCCTTCCGGTTTTTCCACCACTGAGATTGCCTCAGCTCTCTTGCCTTACGCCGCTCATGAGCAATCTTTTCTTCACTTATGTCCGACAGAAAGTCCATTTGAAGAAAATTCCCCTAATATTTAAGCCTATTCCTTTTTAGTATCTCAGAAATTATTTTCTGCATTTTCCGGCAAAAAATAATTTCGTAAAGCTGCTTATACCCTGCAAAGGGGAGTTGAAAAGAACCCTTTTAATCCGCTTTGGGTATATTGAGGCTGATATTGAGTTCTGTCAGCTGTTCCGCCTGAACCGGCGAAGGCGCATCCGTCATCAGACAGGAAGCTTTCTGCGTTTTCGGAAAGGCAATGACATCTCTGATACTGTCACTGCCACTCATGATCATAGCAATCCTGTCGAGACCAAGAGCCAGTCCGCCATGGGGCGGTGCGCCATATTCGAGAGCATCGAGAAGAAAACCGAACTTGGCATTTGCTTCTTCATCTGAAATATTCAAAAGATTAAATATGCGACGCTGCAGGCTCTGGTCATGAATACGGATACTGCCTCCCCCCACTTCGCTTCCGTTAAGGACAAGGTCATAGGCTTTAGACCTTACCTTTGCCGGTTCGCTTTCAAGTAGCGCCACTTCTTCATCGAGAGGCGCTGTAAAGGGGTGATGAATAGCTACATGACGTTTTGTTTGACCGTCATACTCAAGGAGAGGAAAATCGACAACCCAGAGGAAACTGTAACTGTCATCCTTAACAAGCTCAAGTCTTTTTGCCAGTTCGTTCCTGAGCATGCCGAGACTCTCATTAACAATGCCTTTCTTATCACCGCCAAAGAGAAGCAGGTCACCTGTCTCGGCACCTGTCTTTTCTTTAATCTTTTCAAGTTCTTCATCTTTAAAGAACTTGACGATAGGAGACTGCCACCCCTCTTCGGTAATCTTTATCCAGGCCATCCCTTTTGCGCCGTAATTACCGACATAGGCCGTCAGCTCATCGAGATCCTTCCTTGAAAAGGTGGCTCCTCCCTTCACATTTATGGCCTTAACAATCCCCCCTTTTTTTACCGCATCGGCAAAGACTTTAAAGCCACAGCCGTCCATAACATCGGATAGATCAACATGTTCGAGTCCGAACCTGATATCGGGTTTATCGAGACCGTACCTGCTCTCGGCCTCTTCATAAGTCATGACGGGGAAATCGTCAGTCATATCTACCCCATGAACTTCTCTAAAAAGATGTTTCATAAGCCCTTCCGTAAGCGCCATCACATCTTCCCTGTCGACAAAGGACATTTCCATATCTATCTGGGTAAATTCAGGCTGGCGGTCAGCCCTTAAATCTTCATCCCTGAAACACTTGACAATCTGGTAATACCTGTCATAGCCGGAAACCATGAGTATTTGTTTAAAAAGCTGGGGCGACTGCGGCAGAGCATAAAAAGAGCCCCCATTGACACGGCTCGGCACAAGATAGTCCCTGGCGCCTTCAGGTGTGCTCTTGGTGAGCATAGGAGTCTCAATGTCGAGAAACCCGCTGCCATTAAGGTATTCCCTCGTTGCTGCCGTAATCTTGTGCCTTAATATAAGCCCCTTGGCCACAGAGGGTCTTCTAAGATCAAGAAACCTGTACTTGAGTCTCAGGTTTTCAGCAATATCGATATTATCTTCTATCATAAATGGAGGCGTTTTAGACTCATTGAGAATCTTGAGTTCTTCTACCATAACTTCTATCTCACCGGTAGCCAGGTTGGGATTAACGGTCCCCTCCAGCCTGGCCGCTACCTTGCCTCTTACTGCCAGCACATATTCATTTCTTAACTGGTGGGCCTTTTCATGCACTTCAACATTTACCTCGGGGCTGAAAACAACCTGGGTCAGGCCATTTCTGTCCCTTAAGTCAACAAAAATAACACCCCCATGGTCTCTTCTTCTCTGGATCCAACCGGTGAGCGTTACTTCTTCACCAATGTTTTTAGCGGTAAGTTCAGCGCAATGATTAGTGCGCCTTAGTTTTCCCATTCCTTCTGCCAATGTCTCTTCCTCCGGCTAATAGTTAAATAGTTTTCATCGGTCAAGGGTGCTTTTTCGCAATCTCTGCGTCAATCTTCAGATTTGCTTGTGCGACGTACAGCAGTATGAATCGGCGAAACCCTTGATTTCCTTGACCTTGCAAAAAAACCCTCTTTTCCAAATTGAAAACAAAATTTGATCCACCATAGTTGACCGATGGATACTAAAGAATAAATAATCAGCAGACATCAGCTGCTGTCATGTTAAAAAATGTGTCTTAATCAGAACGATATTGCCCGCATAACATCATTGTAGGACACAATAAGCATAAGCGTAATGAGTATGGCAAATCCAACCTGCTGGGCTATCTCCCTCGCTTTGGTGCTTACAGGTTTCCTGAGAGCCAGTTCGGCCAGCAGAAAAAATACGTGCCCCCCGTCGAGTACGGGAATAGGAAGTAAATTGAGCACACCGAGCTGAAGACTGATAAATGCCATAAGATAAATAAGTTCTGAAAGTCCAGACTCTGCAGCAGCGCCTGTTGCCTGGGCTATCATGATGGGCCCGCCAAGACTTTTAATGGACAGGTTAAAGGTAAAAAGTTTTTTAAGAATATCCAGGGTTAGCGATGTCAACTCTACGGCCTTATTCATCCCCTCTTTGATTGCGCCGGAAAAACCATATTTAACCATCCGCATCTGTTCACTGCGGCTAATACCGATTATCGCTCTCTTGCTCGCTTCATCGATAACAGGCTTTAACTTCAGCTCCAGACTTTTGCCGTCTCTAGCGAGGGAAATTATGGCCTCTTTTTCACCAAGCTCCTGGATAATGTTGGACATTTCAATCCAGTGCCTTACCTGCCTTCCGTTAATTGCAGTAATAAGGTCCCCTTTAACAAAGCCGGCTTTTTCCGCCGGAAGGCCCGGACTTATTTCAGCGGCCCTCGCCTCCATAGGATGAAGAATACCGGCATATCCGGCCCCATTGTTCTTCTGCGTGTGAGGCACAAGGTCCACCCGGCGGGGCAAACCGTTTCGCACAATATCAACAGAAAGCTTGTTTCCGGGACTCGATGTTATTATTGTGATCGCTTTTTCCCAGGTGGCAACCTCTTCACCATCGATCTTTCTTATAATATCACCGGGCTCTATCCCTGCATCCATAGCCGGTGAATCATCCATAACCCAGCCTATTTGCACCTCTTCCTTCAAATAGGCGGGAATATTGACACCCATCATAAACACTAGAGGAAGCAAGAGGAAGGTAAGTATCAGGTTCATAAGGGGACCCGCGATAATAATGGCCATTCGCTGACCCACCGGTTTTGAAGCAAATTCGCGCGGATCATTTTCAAGCGCCTCTCCCGGCTCTTCTCCCTTCATCTTCACGTAACCACCCAGTGGAAATGCAGATACCATGTATTCCGTTTCTCCCCGGGTAAAGGCAAAAAGCTTTGGCCCGAAACCAATGGAAAATTTTTCCACCTTCACATCAAGCTTCTTGGCAACAAGAAAGTGCCCCAGCTCATGGACAAGGATAAGAAGACCAAGAACGAGAATGAAGGAAATAATTGTTGTCATCATCAGGAATTAAACCTCTCTTTTCATTTGATCGATAGCAGCTTTAGCCTCTTTTCGGCCCCAGAGATCCGCTTTCAGCACATCGTCAATATTCTCTGGTTCAGTGACTTTATGATTTGAAAGCACCCTTTCAATAATCTGTGGAATATGCAGAAAGCCTATTTTCTCTTCAAGAAAGGCTTCGACGGCAATCTCGTTTGACGAACTGGCAACAGCCGGCGCCGTACCTCCCATTTCAAGGGCCCTGTAACAGAGTTTGAGGGCCGGGAATCTCTCCGTATCAGGTTCTTCAAATGTAAGCCCCCCCTTGACACCCAGGTCGAGAGACCTTACTCCCGTATGGAGCCTCTCGGGCCATGACAGAGCATAGGCAATGGGACCCTTCATATCAGGCATGCCAAGCTGGGCAACGACAGAACCATCGACATATTCCACCATGGAGTGAATAATACTCTCGGGATGAATGATGACATCTATCATCTCTGAAGAAACATCAAAAAGCCATTTTGCCTCTATTACCTCAAGCCCCTTATTCATGAGTGTCGCCGAATCGATAGTAATTTTACTTCCCATAGACCAGGTAGGATGATTAAGTGCATCGCCGGCAGTAACGCTTTCAAGCTCTGCCCTGCTTTTTTTCCTGAAAGGTCCCCCAGAGGCAGTAAGAATGAGTCGCTTCACATCTTCCTTTCGCTGACCCGAAAGAGACTGGAAAATCGCACTATGTTCGCTGTCTACAGGAAAAACCTTACACCCCTTTTTTTCAGCTTCCTTCATAAAAATGCTTCCGGCAGCAACAAGGGTCTCCTTATTGGCAAGGGCAATGTCCTTACCGGCTTTAACAGCAGCATAGGTCGGCACAAGCCCTGCCGAACCGACAATGGCGGAAAGAACCATATCCACATCATCTCTTGTGGCTATTTCAATGAGGCCTTCTGTTCCCCATACAATTTTCGTCCCTTTGAGAGAGGAATCTTTAGAAAGTTCTCTTGCCTTCTCTTCATCCATGATGCAGGCAATTTTGGGACGATGGAAAAAAATCTGTTTTTTAAGCTCTGAGGCATTTCCCCATGCCGTCATACCCGTCACTTCAAAACGATCCCTGTAGCGGTCAAGAACATCGAGAGCGCTTATCCCGATTGAACCGGTTGAACCGAGTATGGCAATTCTTTTTCCGGACACCCTTTCTTAACCCTCCAGACCGTATCTCATGACGGCAAAATAATAAAGGACAGGCGCTGAAAACATGATACTGTCAAGCCTGTCGAGAAAGCCCCCGTGACCGGGAATTAACCCTCCCGAATCCTTAATATTGCTTGACCTCTTCATCATGGATTCCGTCAGATCTCCCAGGGGTCCCACAATACCAATAATGGCTGCCATAAGAATACAGTCAAAAAAAGCGACATGAGGAAAGAAAAACACTTTGAAGAAGAGACCACCTGTAATGCCACCAAAAAAGCCGCCAATCCATCCTTCCACACTTTTTTTAGGACTTATCTCAGGGTAGAGTCTCTTTTTTCCCAGATGGACACCGGAAAAATAGGCCGCCGTGTCACCTCCCCAGGTAATAAAGAAGAGGAACAGTATCCAGAGGTGGCCGTAATGGAGACCTCTTAAAAGAACCAGATAAGAGAGGAGAAAAACAACATAAAGAACAGAAAGACATAAAAAAGCGGTTTCATTAATGACACCGCTTAACTCTTTGCCCCTTAAAAGCCTGATTAGAAAAAGGAGAATCACTCCTCCGGCGATAATCCCCGACATTTGGGAAAAGTCACCCATATAAGCAGCAATCAGGATGAAGGTTCCCCACAAAAAACCGAAAAGCTTTAACTCTTTCGTCAGCAGGGTAATATTAAATGAATAAAATTCGTAGAGGGCCAGACAGGCGGCAACAAAAACCAGTACAAAAAAATAAAAAGGTGTTCCTTTTGCCAGAATATAAATAAAAAGCGGGAGAAACAGGGCTGCCGAAATGAGTCTTTTTCCTAGCGCGCTCAATTTGGCTTTACCTCTGGTGTCACCTGGTCGCTCGTCTTGCCGAATCTTCTCTCTCTTGACTGATAATCCTTAATAGCGAGAAGAAGGTCCGCTTCACCAAAGTCAGGCCACAGCGTATCGGAAAAATAGAGTTCCGTATAGGCGCTTTGCCACAAGAGAAAGTTGCTCAACCTCATTTCACCACTCGTTCTAATGAGAAGATCAGGATCGGGGATACCTGCCGTCAGGAGATTTTCCGTGAACAGATTTTCCGTAATATGCTGAGGAGCGAGGTCTCCAGTCTTCACCTTTTCTGCCAGTAACCGGCAAGAATACAGTATCTCATCCCTTCCACCATAACTGAGCGCAAGATTTAGAACCATTCCCTTATTGCCGGACGTCTTTGCTATTGTATCCTGAAGTACACCCCTCTCCTTGTCGGGAATATCTTCGATTTTTCCCACCGTAACAAGCCTGATACCGTTATCCATCATCATGGGCAATTCAGACTTTAAATATTTGCCGAGCAGCGTCATCAGGGCCTTGATCTCTTCAGGCGGTCTTTTCCAGTTTTCCGTCGAAAAAGCATACAGCGTAAGGTATTTGACGCCTATCTCACGGGCAGCAGTGACAACTTCCTTTACGGCATCCATCCCCTTTCTGTGACCGTTAATGCGGTTAAGGAGACGCTTTCGCGCCCATCTGCCGTTACCATCCATTATAATGGCTATGTGCCGGGGAATATTATCTTTCTCAAGTTCTGTCATGTTATAAGCATTTACAGTGCAATAGCTATCTGGCAAAAAAGCGCCGTTTTGGAGGCAGGATTCTACAGGGATTAGAACCAATGAAAAAACAGGGGTGAGATCTAGATCTCCATTATATCGGTTTCCTTATTTTTTATAATGGAGTCTACATTCTTTATATATTCATCGGTGATTTTCTGAACCTCATCCTGGGCACGCTTGAGTTCATCTTCAGAGATCTCTTTTTCCTTCTCAAGACTTTTGAGAAGGTCATTGGCATCCCTTCTGGCATTTCTGACAGAAATTCTCGAGTCTTCAGCAAATTTTTTTGCCAGTTTTACCATATCCCGCCTTGTTTCTTCAGTAAGGGGCGGAATGGAAAGTCTGATCAGCTTTCCGTCATTATTTGGATTAAGACCGAGGTCAGAGGTGAGGATAGCCTTTTCTATAGCCTCTATGGCAGTGGCATCCCAGGGTTGAATAGTAACAAGCCTGCTCTCAGGCACCGATACAGTCGCCATCTGATTGACAGGCGTCATGGTACCGTAATAATCAACCACAATACTGTCAAGAAGGGCTGTTGATGCCCTGCCCGTTCTGACCTTTGCAAGTTCCCTGCGCAATGAATCAATGGCTTTGTTCATTGCTTTTTTCATATCATCAATTGTGTCTTCGATCATGATATCCCCCTGACAACACTTCCTACTTTTTCACCCATGGCCACCTTGACAATATTCCCCCTTTTAGTCAGGTTGAATATGATAATGGGCAGGTTATTATCCATACATAAAGAGATGGCCGTTGAATCCATCACCTTGAGATTTTTTTTCAGCACATCGATATAGGTTAGTTCATCGAACTTTACCGCATTATCAACCTTCATCGGATCGGCATCATAAACGCCATCCACCTTGGTTGCCTTAAGAATAACATTGGCGTTCACCTCCATTGCTCTCAGTGCAGCCGCCGTATCGGTCGTAAAGTAGGGGTTTCCCGTACCGGCAGCAAAAATTACAACTCTGCCTTTTTCCAGATGCCTGGTCGCCCTTCGCCTTATATAAGGTTCTGCAACCTGCTGCATCTCGATAGCTGACTGAACCCTCGTATAAACATCCTTATTTTCAAGAGCATCCTGAAGCGCCAGAGCATTGATAACAGTGGCCAACATGCCCATGTAGTCCGCCGAAGCCCTGTCCATTCCTTTTGAACTTGCCGCCACACCACGGAAGATATTCCCTCCGCCGATAACAATGGCAACTTCGACACCAAGATCTCTCACTTCCTTAACTTCATCGGCAATAGCACCGATAATTTCGGGGCTGATGCCGTATTCACCATCGCCGACAAGGGCTTCTCCACTCAATTTCAGGAGTATTCTTTTATATTGAGGGGCACATCCCATAGAGATCATCCACCCAACTGGGCAGCAACCTCCTCGGCAAGATTAGATTCTTTCTTCTCCATTCCTTCACCGACGTGAAACCTGGAGAATCTCCTAATCGAAATATTTTCGCCAATCTTTGAAATAGACTCTTTTAAAAGATGCTCGACAGTGATATCAGGATTTTTTACAAAAGCCTGCTCCATTAGGCTGATTTCTGCACAAAACTTATCGACCCTGCCTGCAACGATTTTTTCAACAATATTTTCAGGCTTTCCACTTTCAAGGGCCTGGGCCTTGAAAATCTCTTTTTCTTTTTCAATAAGTTCGGCAGAAATTTCATCTCTTGAAACATAAAGCGGATTAGCCGCTGCAATATGCATGGCTACATCTTTAACGAGCGTCTGAAAGTCCTCATTTCTTGCAACAAAATCAGTTTCGCAGTTTACCTCCACGAGAACACCGATCTTCCCACCGCCATGGATGTAGGAGCCGATAAGACCTTCCGTTGCTGCCCGGCCTGCTTTTTTTGAAGCGGCGGCAAGCCCTTTTTGCCTCAGGTAATCAACCGCTTTTTCGAGATCACCCCCGGTTTCACCAAGCGCCTTCTTGCAGTCCATTATACCTGCCCCTGTTTTTTCTCTTAAATCTCTAACCTGTGCTGCACTAATTTCCATCAAAAAGCCTCCAATCAATTACTCTACAGACTCAGCTGCCGCAATTTCTTCTTTAGTCTCTGTTTCTTTAGCCCTCCGGGGAGCCGACTCTTCAGCAGCTTCCGGCGCTTCCGCCACTTCTTCTGCCGCCTCACCTGAATCGTCTGATTCACTCATGAGCTTCTCCTGGTAAGTGTTGGCGCCGTCAATACAGGCATCGGCAACTTTCTGGCAGAAAAGTTTGATGGCCCTGATGGCATCATCATTACCGGGAATAATATGGTCGATCACATCGGGATCACAGTTAGAATCAACAATGGCCGCAATAGGAATACCGAGTTTCCTTGCTTCCGTGACGGCAATGGATTCTTTCTTGGGATCAACAACGAACAGAAGCCCGGGAAGACCATTCATGTCCTTGATTCCACCGATAGTCTTTTCAAGCTTTTCTCTCTCTTTTTCCAGTTTAAGCGTTTCCTTCTTGGTAAGAAGATCATAAGTGCCGTCTTCCTTCATACGCTCAAGTTCCTTAAGCCTTTCAATACTGCCCTTGACAGTACTAAAGTTTGTCAGCATTCCACCGAGCCATCGGTTGTTAACGTAAAACATGCCGGCCCTTTCTGCCTCTTCCTTAACAGAATCCATAGCCTGCCTTTTGGTACCGACAAAAAGCACCTGCTTCCCGCCGGCAACTTCGTCCCGAATGATTTCCATGGTATTGTTAAACATTTTTACCGTCTGCTGGAGATCGATAATATATATGCCATTTCTTGCACAGAATATATAGGGCTTCATTTTCGGGTTCCACCTGTTTGTCTGGTGCCCGAAATGAACCCCCGTCTCCAAAAGTTCTTTCATTGTAACTGGTGTCATCTTTTTCTCCTTTTTTTGGTTTTTCCGCCGCCATGCGTCAAAGCATTTCGACCGGCCTTTACGCTGTGTTTAAAGGACCCCGGTCAAAACTGGCAAGGCGTGTGAGATTATTTACAAGCTTGTGAAGATAACATGAAGCCATTGAATTTGCAAGATTTTTTTATCAGCCAAAACGCTATCAATCCACTCCCTGCCAATTATTTGCCACTTAAAACACGTCAAACAAAAAAAATGCCTTCCCTCCCCCTTGACAAGCTATTTTACAATAATTATTTTTTATCATTATCACTGCAACAAAGAGAAAGGTGGAGGTATCTATGAATCAAACAGAGTATCCATGTATAGAAGTAACGGGTCTTACCAAAAACTTCGGCCCCATCAAAGCCGTCGACAACATCTCCTTTAAGGTAAGCAAAGGGGAGGTCTTTGGCTTTCTCGGCCCCAATGGTGCCGGAAAATCAACAACCATGAAAATGATCACGTCCTTTATAACACCTACATCAGGCTCCGTATCTATCCTCGGCACAAACATATCGGAAGCGCCGATGGCAGCAAAAAAGAAGGTAGGTTATCTTCCCGAAAGCGCTGCTCTCTACCCGGATATGAAGGTTCTCGACTTTCTCAACTTTATTAGAGATATAAGGCAGCTTGAGGGCAAGGCGCCAGTGGAAAGAGTGGTAAAATTATGCGCGCTCCAATCCGTCCTCGATCAGCGGATTGAAACCCTCTCAAAAGGCTTTAAAAGAAGAGTGGCCCTGGCCCAGGCAATTATCCATGACCCTGAAGTGCTCATTATGGACGAACCCACAGACGGCCTTGATCCCAATCAGAAAGCGGGTGTTAGAAAACTGATAAAAGAGATGGCAAAGGACAAGATCATCATTCTCTCCACCCACATCCTTGAGGAAGTAGAGGCCCTTTGCACAAGAGCGGTTGTCATTTCGGAAGGGAAGATAAGATTTGACGGAACCCCTGATGAGTTCAGGATGCAATCAAAAAAGCACAATGCGGTAACAATCAAACTGCATAGCAAAGCCGAAGATGACCACCTTACAAAGCTGCTATCTTTTCCAGGAGTGGAAGAGACTGAAAAAACAGATGAAAAAACAATCACCGTTTATCCCAGGGCAAAACAAAACATATCTCATGAAGTGATACTCTTTGCCAACGAAAATGGCTGGGATATTGATGAAGTTTCACTCAGCCAGGGCGATATGAACGAAGTATTCAGAACAATTACGGAAGGAGGAAGAGCATGACAAAAGGATTCATAACCATATTAAAAAGAGAACTGGCAAGCTATTTTGCAACACCCGTAGCCTATGTTTTCATTATTATATTCCTCGTTATGGCGGGGTTTCTCACTTTCAATATCGGCAACTTCTTTGAAACTCACCAGGCAGATTTAAGACCCTTTTTCAGTTGGCACCCCTGGCTATATCTCTTTTTCGTGCCTGCCGTGGCAATGAGATTATGGACGGAAGAACGAAGGTCCGGCACCATTGAGCTGCTGCTCACCATGCCTGTCTCCATGATCGATGCCGTAGCCGGAAAGTTTGTTGCTGCCTGGATCATTGTGGCCATATCTCTCTTCCTCACCTTTCCCATGATATTCACCGTTACCTATCTGGGCGAACCGGACATGGGCGTCATCATCACCGGTTATATGGGAAGCCTTTTAATGGCAGGCGCCTATCTTGCCATAGGAAGCTGCTTTTCAGCGCTTGTAAAAAGCCAGGTAGTGAGTTTCATCATTAGCGTCGTCACCATTTTTCTTCTCATGGTTGCAGGCATGGCCTCTCTCTGGATGCCCTCTTTTATTCCCTCACTGGCATCAGATGCGCTGGGAACCTTAAGTCTTCTCAATCATTTCGATTCAATCCAGAGAGGTGTTATCGATTTGAGAGATCTTATTTATTACACCACAATCATCATTTTTTCCTTAGTCATTTCTTCTCTTATCATCGAAGAGAAGAAAGCTATATAGGAGGCCCTTATGAATAAAAACAACAAGACTGCTGTTTCAATAGCTTTAATTATCGTCATACTTGTACTCCTTAATCTAGTCAGTTCGGCGCTGTTCAGGCATTTTCGCATTGACCTCACGGAAGAGAAGCTTTACACCCTTTCAAAAGGCACACAAAACATCCTGAGCAAGCTCGAAGATGATCTGAAATTTAAATTTTATCTCACTAAAGAAGCAACGGAGAGCATACCGGGAATCAAGGCCTATTCAACAAGAGTAAAAGAGATTCTGGAAGAGTACAAAAAACTATCGGGCGGTAAAACAACGCTCTTAACTCTTAATCCAAAACCTGACACGGAAGAGGAGGAACTTGCCCAAAAGTATGGTCTCCAGAAGGTTCCCCTTCAAAAGGGAGAATCCCTCTACATGGGCCTTGTCATTGCTGATGAATCGGGCAACTCGGAGGTCATTCCTTTCTTTAATCCCGACAGGGAGAAGTTTCTCGAATATGATATCTCGAAGGCAATTGTCAATATCACAAATCCTGAAAGAAAAAATATCGGCATTTTGAGCTTCCTCCCCGTAACAGGCGACAAGCAGCAGAGCCCCTCTCCTTTCGGCAGGCAAAATCAGGGCGGTAATGCCTGGGCCATTATGGCGCAATTAGAGCAGCTTTACAAAGTGAGGGACATTCCTCTGGAGACGGAAAAAATCAATGATGACATTGACGTTCTGCTCCTCATTCATCCGAAAAATATCCCGGCTAAAACAAAAATGGCCATAGACCAGTACCTGCTAAAGGGAGGGAAAGTTGCCGCCTTTATCGATCCGAGCTGCGAATCGGACAGCCCGCCTCCCAATCCGAAAAACCCCTATGAGGCGGCCTTTTACGACAGATCTTCAAACCTGGGTGAACTTCTGGCGGCCTGGGGGCTCTCCATGAGTTCTGATGAACTGGCAGCCGACATGAACATTGCCGCCAATGTACGTAACGCCAACTACCAGGTCGTCCCCTACCCCGTTTATCTCAACATAGGAGAGGAACAGTTAAAGAGCGATGAAATATTAAGTGGCGGCGTTGACAATATAGTGCTGGCTACGGCGGGAATATTAAGGGCGGAGGGTAATAAGGACGGTATAGAAATAAGCCCTATTATTAAAACGACGAAAGAAGCAAACTTTATTAAAAAAGAACCTTTTATGAATCCCGACTCTGTTCAAAAAAATTTCAGGGCCGGTTCATCTGAACTGGTTCTCGCCTACAGGGTAAGCGGAAAGTTCAAAACAGCCTTCCCTCAAGGCATCGATAATAACGGCACGACAATAATGCCTGATGTGAAAGAGTCGAAAGAGGCCTCGACAGTGGTTGTTTTTTCCGATGTCGATTTTATTACAGACAGGTTAAGCGCCAATGTTTCCACCTTTTTCGGACGGCGAGTGATAAACCTGATCAATGACAACCTTAATCTCGCCTTTAATACGATAGAAACCCTTGCAGGGTCGCAGGATCTCATCAGCATCCGTTCGAGAGGGAAATTCAACAGACCTTTTACCAAAGTAGCCGATATGCAGAGAGAAGCCCAGGAAAAGTGGCGATCCAAGGAGGCTGAACTTCAGACCAAGGTGGAGGAACTGGAAAGAAAGCTCTCTGAACTTCAGAGCCGAAGGGGCGACAAATTTAAAGGACAGGTACTCACTGCCGAGCAACTCCAGGAAATAGAAAACTTTAAGGCAGAAAGGCTTGATTACCAGAAACAGCTCCGCCAGGTCAGAAAAAACTTACGAGAAGACGTTGAAAACCTTCAAAGAAACCTGAAGATTGCAAATATCTGGCTTATGCCGCTACTTGTCGCTATTTCGGCATTTATTCTTCATATTACAAGATCCAAAAGGAGGAGAAGTCTATGAAAAAGAACCTGCCCATTCTTGTATTTTCGACAGCAATACTGTTCGCCATAGCCCTTTTTATGCAGTCCCCCTCAAGCCATAAGGACCTCTCCGGTTCGAAACTGCTAAAAGACGCCAAGCTTGATCAGGTAAAAAAAATTATTATTGAAAAAGGGGACGAAAAAACAACGCTCTTAAGAAGTGATGATGGATACAGCGTCGAGGAGAAAGAAGGATACGGGGCTGATACAGGCAAAGCAGATGCGCTCCTTGTGGAACTGCTAAACATGAAAGGAACGGAATGGATAACCTCTAAAAAGGAAAAACATGGAAACTTTGGACTTTCAGATGACAATAAAGAGGCTATTATTGTTACCCTCATTTCCAGCGGTGATGATAAACCGGGAGGGATCATCATCGGGAATGCCCCTAAAAACAGGGGAGATAACCAGAGAAGCTATGCGCTTAACAGCTCACGCTATGTAAGGGCTAAAGGAAAAGCGGACATTTTCCTTGTTTCAAAGGTAACACCTCTACAGGCCAAACCGGCTGAATGGCTTGCAAAAGAACTTCTCCAGGTTAAAGGGGAGGAAATTGACAGCATCAAACTAAAGCATGACAGCAAGGGAGGTTCCTTTGAGTTGAGAAGCAGGGGGAGTAAGGAATTTGAACCCGGGGATTTTACCGTTCCCAAGGGGAAGAAACTCAAAACATACGTAATTAACGGCATAAGCAATGCCTTAAGTAATTTACGCCTTACAGACAGCATGAGAAAAGAAAATGAAAGGGTAAAAGATCTCAGCTTTGACAATGCCTATGTGGCAGTGCTGAAAGATGGAAGAAAATATGAGGTTCTTTCGGCGCAAAAAGCAATGGGGGGCCAAAGCAAACATTTCATAAAAATATCAGCTTCTTTTACGGGCGCCGGCAAGGAAGAGGAAAACACGGCAACGACACCCAATCCCCATAAAATTGCCATTGAAGACAATGAAAGACTTTCTAACTGGATTTTTGAGGTAACCGGTATCAGTAACTTTACCTATAAAAAAAGTGATCTTTTTGAGGATGAATAAGGGGCAGCCCCTTATTCATCCTCTTCTATCGATACATTCACTCTGCTTGCGCAGGATTTGCAATAAAAAAACGCTTTAATAGCCGGCATAACCCATCTCTTTCTTTCGCATACGGGGCATTTCAAGGTATATACTTTCTCCCTCATATTGATAAGCATCATAAGGGCAAGGGCATCGATGGCATAAGTCGATATAATAATGGGAATGCCGACAAGGGCGCCGATTATGGTCAGTGTCAGAAGAATTCCGATCAGATAAGAAGCCAGCGACAGTACCAGGAGGACAAGCGCAAAAATGGCCCTCATAATACTGAAAGGGAGCAATGTCTTTCCCCCCTTAACTTCTACCGTATACTCTTCTTCCATATAAAGAATAAGCCTTCTTTAGTATTCACCTGGAGCAGACAGGGGAAAAGGTTCAAATTTCAATGAAGGAATTCAGGAAAAACCTTTTTATTTGACTGTATCCAATCATCTATAGTATAAAGATTTCGTTACAAATACTTTCCGAGGAGTTACATATGACGGATTACGTAAAAACCTATTCATGCCCTGAATGCGGCAAGGAAGCAAGTGGCAGAGGCCACCTTTGCCATCCAAACAGGGAAGACATCCCTTACACCTGTGAATTTTGTAATAAAAACACTAACAATCCAAGACATATCTGCACTCCCATGATTGAAAACCTGGAATACGCTTGCAAGAAATGTGGCAGAGTAGCTGTCTATAGTTCTCTTCTCTGTGAACCTGAAATGATCAGCATTGACTAGTCTTAACCCTGCACTATTTCAGGTCAATAATACCACCCGTTAAAATGGGGGAATACTTATACAGACCAAGCGCATGGCATGAGAATGTATTAATTTAAAAAGCCTCCCGGGGAGGCTTTTTAAATTAAACCCGTCGATGGTCTATTTAACAAGGGATGTGACAGGCAGATTGATTAGTTTATAACTTAGAGATTTGCCACAACGGGCAAAGACACTCTGAAGGTGGTTCCCTTCCCTTCCCGGCTCTTAACGGAAATACTGCCTTTATGCAATTCTACAATCTTTTTTACGAGGGCCAGTCCAAGTCCAATCCCTTCATACCCACTCGTTGCAGTGCAATCCCGTTGAAAAAAAGGCTCAAAGATCCGGGATATTCTCAGAGAATCGATACCCACCCCCGTATCCTTGATAATTATATCGATAAATCCATTACCCTTACTCTCTGTTAACATCGCAATATGTCCATCTTTCGAGGTAAATTTAATGGCATTTTTCAGTATATGATTAAGCATGAGGATTAGCATCCCCCTTACACCCCAAACAGGATCGAGCTTTGCTTCACATGAAACCTTAAATGACAATCCATTGCTCTCTGCATCTTCCCTGATATAGTATGCCACATATTCTATTATGGAGTTAATCTCTATTTCTTCATAGTTTTCATTGCCCACTTCATCCTGAAGCGCCACCATATGAAGCAGGGAATCAATATTAAATGCCAGTTGCCTGGAACATTTATGAATATCTACCATGATCTCCCGTTGCGACGGTGACAGATCTCCAAGATCATTATTCAGGAAGAGTTCCACATAACCGACAACAGGAGTAAGTGGCGTTCTAAGCTCATGAGAAATACTCTGGATAAACTCATTTTTCATCCGGTCGAGACTTTTAAGCTCATCATTAGCCTCGGTAAGCTCCCTCGTTTTCTGTTCGAGTTCGGCTTTCATTAGTGATAAATCACTTTCTGCCTTTACCAGGGCCTTTTTGTACTTATCAGTTTCATTTTTATCGTTTATTCCGGACTTGATCATAACCGCACTTGCAACACAGGAACTGCCCTCTATTTACTTAAAAAATAAATCCTTAACCTAATCCTAGATTATAGTTAATTGAGGATTCTCTTGTCCAGATCAAAGAGACATTATTCTTTTCGGCGCCCGGTAAAATAAAACCTGCCGGGAACCGCCAAATAACAAACATGGCATCACATGCATGCTATATAACATAAAAGCAGGAGGAAATAACAGAAATCAGCGCTATTGATACAGAGATTCATCTTTTGAAATAAAAGATTTTATAAAACAACAGTTTAAATTTGACTCTATTCCATAAGGGATTTAGAATAAAACATAATAAATATCTGTAATTAATCGTTAAAGCAGCCTTTTTCCTTCAAAAAATAACATATCAGGCACACTATATGCAAAGTAATTATTCCATTAACAAAAACCCTTCTGTCAACACTCAATAAGATAAAAACAATTCCGGTTAAATAGGCACTCAATGAAAAAAATACTCTTTATAACTCCTCCCTACCATGCCGGTGTCGTTGAAGTCGCCGGCAGATGGGTCCCTCTTAATATGGTCTATCTTACGGCGGCTGCAAGAGAGGCTGGTCTGGAAGTTCACCTTTATGACGCCATGACGAAAGGTGTGGGGCATGAGGAGATAAATGACAAAATCAGGGAAATAGACCCTCATTATGTAGCAACAACTGCCATCACCTGTTCCTCACCTGATGCATTGCAAATAATAACAAACGCTAAAGATATAAATCCTGAAATTATAACGATAATAGGTGGAATTCACCCTACCTTCATGTTTGAAGAAATGTTTGAACTCTCCCGGGGAGCGCTTGATTATGTGGTTAGAGGTGAAGGAGACATGACGGTCAGGGAACTGCTCGAAACAATTGAAAAGGGAGGAGATCTTTTAAAAATCAGGGGGATTGCCTACCTGGAAGAAGGAAAAATTGTGAGAACGCCTGGACGGCCCCTTCTGAGCCCTGCCGAACTGGACAGTCTGCCCCAGGCATGGGATCTGCTCGACTGGGATGACTATGTCTACTTTATTCTTCCAAATGCAAGACTGGGAGCTATTGCCACATCGAGGGGCTGTGATAAGGATTGCAGTTTCTGCTCCCAGAGGATCTTCTGGGAAAAATCATGGCGAGGCAGAAGTCCCGAATCGCTTATTAAAGAAGTGGAACTGCAACACCACAAATACGGCGTTAACGTTATTCTTCTTACCGATGACTACCCCACCCACAACAGGGAGCGATGGGAAAGCTTTCTGGACCTTTTAATTGAAAAAGACCTGCCCATCTATTTTCTTATGGAAACGCGGGTGGAAGATATTCTTAGAGATAAAGATATCCTTCCAAAATACAGGGAGGCCGGTATTATTCATATCTATGTGGGAACAGAGGCTGTCAACCAGGAAATACTCGATTACATCAAAAAAGACATTCAGGCCGATGAATCCAAAGAAGCGCTGAGACTTTTAAATGCGCATAATATTATAACGGAAACATCGATGATCCTCGGCTTTCCTGATGACACAAAAGAGTCCATTAAAGAAACCTTTAGAACGGCGCTTGAATATAATCCCGATTTCTGCCATTTTCTTGCCATCGTACCCTGGCCCTATGCCGATATCAATGAGGATCTGAAGGAGTATATTGAAGTTACCGATTATAGAAAATACAACCTCATTGACCCCATTATTAAACCGAAAAACCTGACTATTGAAGAAATCGACGAAGCCATCGTTGACTGTTACAGGGATTTTTACATGGGAAAGATGAAGGAAATGCTCAAAACGAAGGACGAGTTCAAACGTGAATACCTCATGACATCAATGAAGCTCATGATGAATTCATCTTTCCTGGTTAACAAGCTGGGCCATATGGAAGGTATGCCTGAAGAAATGAAGCTTCACATGGACTCGGCAGGCACTATGCATGACAAAATGGTTAAAATGAACAAGGGATTATTGGGAAAGCTTTTTTCTAAATGTCCCTTTGAATCGAAAAAAAGATCAGCAGGCTAAATTGTCCCGATATCTGCATAGTCATCCATTGAACGTATATAAACTCCTGACAGCGCCCCCATCAATAAAAACTTGCACACATGTATTTTTTAAGCATCAGTATTGAATCGTTGTTAAGGGCAAAGCGCTCTTCCAGTATTTAACATCATCAAGCTCACCTACATAAGTCAAATTATTTAAGTCATAAAATCCATTAGCGTTCCAATAGGTATAACCGGCGGATGGCGTACCGCTTGTTGACCAAATCGGGCGGGCGCCTACAGCAAAAAATGAGCTTACATGCCTGCTGCCGGCAGGCAGGTTTCCACCCCAAAGATGCGGGTCGGAAAGCATAATGTAATTGCCGCTGCCGCCCATATCCGTTTCAGCCGCTAACTGACCATTGATATAGATCCTTATATAACGTCCGTCCCATGTGCCAACCACATGCTGCCACTGACCCGGCTGCAGAGCGACACCACCATATGTGGGCGCGCCGGAAGCTGCCGTCTCTGTCTGGGCAAATGCGTGAGTCCAACTCGTAGTCGGCATAATGCTACTTCCACTACCACAGGCCCCCGTTATCCAACCACCCTGATAATAACCGGCAGGACTTACCGGAAGAACGGCTGCCGGCAAAGTGCCGCCCCAGGGATCGCACCTCGGATCGGCAGGATCGCCCACGGAAACCCAGAACCGCAACACATCATGGGTCGAATCTTCCGTTGAGCAGTTACCTGAGATGGGATTACCGTCATCACTAAAACGCATAATGCCAAGGGCCCAGTTCTTGATCCAGAATTGGGTGGTCAAAATGTCTCGTCTCAGTTTAGTATTCAAGCCCAGCGTTTGACCTTCACTGCAACCAAGGGCCGTCGGTTTTATCCATACGGAAAATGAAAATTCACCGCTTTGTTGCATCTCCTGGACAATAACAGGGGCGCCGCCACTATTATATGTTGCCGGAGGAAGACCGTCATCGGGATTAATGGTATAGTTCAATTGGACGGCCCCTCTGTCGCTGACCCGATCTAATCTGACCGCCTTATCGCCTGCTGCCGTACCCGGTTTAGTACTTGTTACCCACTGGACATTTCGGGTAAGCACACCGTGCATATCCTCTTGCGTGCCCAATGCGCCGGTACTGTCGGCAACAGCGCCCATACCTTCATTGAAATCCCATTTCAATATAAGATCATTAACCGAGGCTTCCGGAGGCAGGGAAAAGGTGACAGCGCCGGTCCCGACGGGATTGCCGTAAAAGCCATAAATGGCATCAGGAGCGGCGGCAACGGTGCACACGCCTATATCAGATTGATCGACAATAGCACTCATTGTCAAAATAGCGAAATTGTCGCCGGCTGTGTGAGTAACCGATGATATCGTCCAGCCGCAACTCAAAACAAAGCCCTCGGCCAGAAGATTACCACTACCGTCGGGATTCGCGTAAGCGCCTTCAGCAAAAGTAACATAAACCTGATTACTGCTATTGACTGTCCCGTTCAGTTTAAGCTGAAGACCACCATAAAGGACACTTATGATATCAGGCGGTCCGGTGAGGGTTGCCGGCCATGGCCCGGCCGAGACCAACTGGGCAGGCAGTGCGGTAGGCGTATAGGACAAGTTATTGTATCCTCCCTTGTACCAGGCCCAAATAGAGAGTGGCTGGGCAGCCAGGAAATCAGCGCCCAGATCAGCCGCAATAGTCGGCTGACTCATAGTAAGCACAGCAATGGTATCACCGGCGGTATGCTCGACTGCAACGATGGCCCTTGGATTATCATCATTCTTATCGATGAGCCAGAAATCACCCGGTTGCAATGCGCCGGAGAGAGTATCCACAGAGAGATCGCTCTCATCGATCAACGTAAAGATACCCGGAGTGCCCATCCCAAATTCACTTTCCCTGAAGGTTACATAGAGTTTGTCCGAGCCTATGGGGGCAACCACACTCTCAATCTCCGGAGTAAAATCCGGTGGGAAATAATTGTTCACATCCACCCGTTCAGTAAGATGAAGCTGGGTACCACTGCCGCTTTCACTACCAGAGTGGATGATCCGATGGAGAGAGTTCACTTCATGACAGGATGCATTACCACAACTCATACCTGCATGGTGGCCGCCATAGAAATAGTGACAGGCATTGCAGAATGAGTTCCAGTTGCCGCCATCAGTACAATTCTCACCGGGACTGGTACCGGAACCGCAGGCGCCGTTTTTATTCACCTGGAACCGCTCCCGGATCATTGAACCACGATTTGAACCATGCGCCTCGTGGCAATCAGTACACGCCATTACAAAGTTAATTCCCGCATTGCGCTCGGCGGAATCAAAAGGCCATCGCATGAAATGTCCGCCCCCGCGACCGCGTGAGACCTCATTCATTTTGAAGAGAGCATCGGGGCTGCCGCCATCCCCCCAGAAGCTGGACGCCAGTGGATCGCTCTCATTCATATTAAAGGGTGTACCGGCGATGCCAAAACCATGGCGGGCGCCGCACTCCACCCGCTGATTGGGCGGATCTACGGAGTTATCGGTACAACCGATGCCCTGCCCCCAATTAATAGGGGGATTGACCGCACTCACCCGCTCAGAATGGCAATCCAGGCAGAAGGCGGAATAAGCCGGCAATACATCGCCGTCAAATTCAAATCCCGTCATCCCGCTGCCATCCTTCGGCGGCTGATAGACCCCTCCCTGATCGAAGGGGAGACCACCGGAACCAAGAGTATAACCTTCGGCAATCTTCCGGTAGAAACCACCCGTACCGTAGCCACCCGTCTGCGCATAATAGTCCATCTTCTCCGTTGCATCGTCACCCCAGACCTCATTCCGGTTCGACGGCCGCGTGATGGGACTCAGGTTCTGCTCTGCATCCCAGTATTTCCCCGTTACAAGATGGACATTATGGCAGGAAATACACTCAAGGGTATAGGTCTTTCCACCATTGGAGAAGGAGGTTCCCAGATTGTGAATTTCCGATTTACTGAATGCCTCCTGAATATCATCTGCTGACTTATATCCGCCGGTCCTGTTGTTCGCTATAGCATCATTGACCACTCCCCCCTCGGTATGACACTCATAACAGAGTGTCTCCTGGTTTGCCGTTGTCATGGCCGGGTTCACCGTTCCATGCACGTCATGGCAGTCGCTACAGTAGATGGGCCTCGATGTGTAAGGATGCATAATGGTATCCTTTCCATGAGCCGAAAATTCAAAGGCCGTCACGTCTGTATACCAGATTGGCGCTGCCGTGGCCAGGCCGCCCGCTTTATGGCAGTTCGAGCAATTACTGTTGGCAGAGTCATTCTCATAGCCCGCCTTCAATCGGCTACCCGCTGGATTAGGGCCGGAAATAATATGGAAAACCGCCCCGTTATGACAATCAACACAGGTCCGGTTAGCTCCCGGGTTACCTGATGCCGTCGTATCCTGCCAGGACAGGGTGGTATAATTGCCTGCCGCCTTCCCATGACCACTGACAAAGAAACCATAAGTGCTGTTATTCCCCACCTTATTAGGCGCCGTCTCTGTCTTGATCTGTGATGGTATTTCATCATGGCAGCCGACGCACCAGTTCTCTTTACCCGGTTTCAGACTTGTGCCGTTATTGTAAACACCACCGTTATGCCAGTTCTCCTTGGCGCCGATAGAAGCACCCGTCGTATTAACGCCGTTAAAAGCGCCACCCGGACTGTGGCAAATATCACAAACATCGGTTTCTGAAAGATCGATCCTGCCGTCTCCGTTACTGTCCGTACCGGAATTAAAGGCAGGAATGTCAGTAATATCATGGCAGCTGTTGCAATAGATCCGGGGACCGCGCTTATCGTCGGCATCCCATTCGGTATGCGTCGAATGGGGGGCCGTCGTACCGCGGCCCTGGCTGTATTCGCCGGAACCACCCGTCCAGGGATAGCTCATGTCCTTGTCGATTTCCGTCCCTTCTTCATGGCCATGGCAGCTGACGCATACATTGCCGCCCCCTTCGCCGGTCACACCGTGGGCAAAACCTCCCTGGTGAATATGACAGGACTGGGTGCACTTTTTACCAACAGCGCCGCCTACGTTGGCGTGGTCAGGATCAGAAGCGCCGCCCAGGCCCACCTGACGGAAGTGGCTCGTCTTGCTGTGGCAGGCCTGGCAAACACTCGTTTCGGCATTGGTGGCGAAACTGCCCGCACCGGAAT
>JAOUBX010000033.1 GCA_029860075.1 Deltaproteobacteria bacterium
CGGTTTTTAATTGTTATAGATACCCGATAAGAGCCTTCGGGTATGACACATGTTTAATTGGTTAACAGTCAGGGACAAGCTATTAATAGCGCATGATAAACACCCTTAACTTAGTGCCATTCAGAACCATCCCGTTTTCTCCCTATAGCTTATGCCGGAGGCTGGAAAAAGCTTGAGCCCATCTGGAAATGGATTATCAAGGCAAAGCAGGTTTCAAAAGCGCTGCCGGTTTTTGAAAAGGTGTTGACAGGGACTGGCAAAGAAAGTGTTACAACTAGAGGTCATAAGGTGGTTGGGGATGTTGTGGGGATGATGTTTAAGTAGGAATGTTTCTTTTTCTCTTTACTACTATTATGAAAAACTTTATTTTAGCTTGACTAGGCTTGAACCTTCGGATAATATTTGAGTATAAGCTTGGAATTGCATTAAAAAGTGAAAAAAATATCCAAAAACAAGGACAATATACAGAAAGAGTTGGGATGTTAATAGAATTTAAAGTAAAAAATTTTTTGTCGATAAAAGAAGAACAAACCTTCTCAATGCTCCCGGCTGGGAAAGTACCGCTCAAGGATAATCCAAATAATGTTACCTCAAAAATGGAATCAACGGCTAATCTCAATTTGCTTAAATCGACAATTATCTATGGCGCAAATGCATCTGGGAAAAGCAGTTTTTTGAAAGCTTTTTCAGCGCTTAGGTATTTGGTTGTAGAATCTATAGATTTTAAATTGGACGAGGAAATTCCCACATACGAGCCATTCAAATTAGATGATGAAAGCAGAGAAGCGCCGATAGAGTTTGAAATTGATTTTATAGCTAATAAGGTTCGTTATACTTATAAAGTGATATTTGATAAAAAAGCATTTTTATATGAATCGCTTGTATTTTATCCAAAAAAACAGCCTGCCAAACTCTTTGTCAGAGAAATAGGAGGAAAAATAAGTTATGGTGAATATTATTCAGGATCAAAAAAGCATGAACTGTTTGATAATCAGTTGGTGCTTTCAAAAGCTGGTTCCACCGCTATAGAATCTCTTATTGCCCCCTACAGATATTTTTCAAAATATTTCTATGTACATATAATACATGATACGCATTACGATCAAGCAGTTATTAGATCATTTACCAATTTTTGGGCGGAAAAAAAGGATTCCAGTTTCCGTAAAAATATGCACAAATTGATTAAAATAGCGGATACAGGTATTACAGACTTCACTTTAAGAGAACGAAACCTTGATGAATTTGGACTTCCTGAAGATATGTCGGAAGAGGAAAAGAAAGAGATAGCGGAAAAATATAAATATAGTGTCAAAACGATACACAAAACATATCAAGGTAAAAACTGTATTGGCCAAATGAACTTTGACCTTAATGAAGAATCTACAGGAACTATTAAGCTGATGGTTGTTGGTGGTCTTATTCTTGATGCTCTGGAAGATGGTTCTACTATGATTATTGATGAACTCGACAAATCTTTACATCCGCTGTTAACGAGAATGTTGATTCAGCTTTTTCATAGCGAAAAGAATAATCCCAAGGGTGCCCAGTTGATTTTTGCAACACACGACGTTTCA
This sequence comes from Deltaproteobacteria bacterium, assembly GCA_029860075.1. NCBI lineage: Bacteria > Pseudomonadati > Myxococcota > Myxococcia > Deltaproteobacteria bacterium. The sequence continues at coordinate 1,575 of JAOUBX010000033.1, forward strand.
CTTATAGATGTTGATCTATTCAGGCGAGACCAGATAGGGCTGACGGAAAAGGATGAATACGGCTGCACGGAAATATATCCTCTTTCCGACTATACAGGAATAAGCAAGGTCAAACCTCTGGAAAACTGGTATCTAAGAGGCCGCTTTGGTGGAATACCGGTCATTAATGACTATGAGCTCGATTTAGAATTTGACCAGTGAGAAAAACAAGGCGGTCAAAAAAGAGACTTCTAAAACCCATAATTATTATTCTCTGCGAAGGGGAAAAGACAGAGCCTTCCTACTTTTCCGGTTTTTTTAGGAATACTGCACATTATAAAGATTACGTATTCAGACCGTATCAACCAACTGACCATTCTCCCTTAGGTATTGTAAAGGCAGCATGTGAGGAAAAACGTCGGGCAATTGCCGATAAAATAGAGGGAAAGGATATTCATGTCTGGGCTGTTTTTGACAGGGACGGGCACGATCATATTCCGGAGGCTTTTGATATGGCAAGAGCAAACGGTATAGAGATTGCTTTTTCCAATGTTTGTTTCGAACAATGGATTTTGCTCCACTACGAACGGACACAAAAACCTTTTACAAATTGTGATGAAATAGTTAGCCATATAAGATCAAAGCATGATCATAGTTATAAAAAGGATGATTATTGTTATGACCGATTAAAAGAGAATATCAGTACAGCTATAAAAAACGGTGAATGGCTCATACAGCAAGTAGATTTTGACATCTCACGAGGAACGCCTGAGTGGAACATCAATCCCTATACAGACGTTCATAAGCTGGTCACTTTTTTATTGAGTCCTGTAATATGAAGAATAAAGTAACTTAAAGGGAATACAAACATAGGTGCCGTGTCTAAGCATTTGATTGTTTTGGAATACATGCCGGGGTCACCCATTAGAAGTACCCCTGTCGCGTCTACACATTTGATAGTTTTGTAGGTTGGGAACGCCCAAGCGAAACCCAACATATTTTCCTATCGATACTTTTTTCGTTGGCTTTCATTCTTCAATCCAACCTTAACTTTTGCTATTTCTTTTGAATAAATTTTAGCATGGCCGCTTGATTATTTTCCGCAAGAAATTCCTTTGCATATTCTCTAAAGTTTTTTCTGTTCAAATAGATTATTGCGGCGATAGAAGATATTATCAAAAATAATTTCCAACATGTAATGATGAGTGTCTTTTTTGAAACATCTACAAACATTAAAAAAGTTATTATTGCATACAGTTGATATATTGAGACAAGACTCATGATTATTGATGAAATAATTATTTGTGTTGGTGTTGGTTTTAATTTTATAATCCCGATAATCAAATAAATAATAAAAACCAAAAGTAACGTCTGGATAATTTGAATTGTTTTGGGATTTTCAATCATCCCTAGCAGCAAGATTCGTAATACAGGATTTATAGATAATCCGAAAGCTCCCAGGAACAGCCACACGGCAACTAAATATACACCCTTAGGTCGTTTCATACTTTTGCTCCTTTTTTACCGGATAAACTAATGGTTTCTGTTTGGATGGTTATAGAGTCAGCCCTTTAACCTTGAGCTCAGATCAAAGAGTTCGCCTTTGAATCCATATCTTTCATAAAATTATCAACAATTTCCTCATACTTGTTTTTACCTCTAACAAACAGGTTCACATGACCAAGGCCCTCGAAAAGGTGCAATTCTTTATGGCCTTGCAGGTTGGTGTAAATATCCTGCAACACGGATTTAGAAGCACGCTGATCACCGGCACCCCCTAAAAGCAGAGTTGGAACATTAATATCACCTGCAAAATCAACGGGATTTAGATCAAAGGCATTATAACCATTTTGCACACCTCCCCAGAAAACAAGCAGCTCGGCAAAAGGAAAGGTAACAGGAAAACCCATCAGCTCAAACCGGCTTTGGACTGTTTGATATAAAGAACCGAAAGGCATTTCCAGTATGAGCGCCTTTGGCTGGATCTTGTCGGTATGGATCGCTGTTATTATGGAAGAGGCGCCTAATGAAAGGCCATGAAGAATGATATTCTTTTTTCCTTGAGCTTGATAATGCCTGAAAACAGAGGTAACGACCTGAGCTTCCCGATAACCCAGTGTTGACCAGTCATAGGGTGAATCACCGTGTCCGGGAAAGTCCACAAGGATTACATCTGCTGACTTATCAACAAAATATAGGCCCAGTGGAAGAAGGTCTTCCTTCTTTGAAGAATAGCCATGAAAAAGAATAACTGTATAAGTTGACTTATGGGGACTTATTTCCCAGACAGGTGTTTTTAATCCATCGGAACCTTCAATGGTAAGGGATTTAAATTCATATCCATAGTGGGCAGGTGTCTTTGTATTTAGCTTTTTGGGGACATTTACTCCTGTAATGAGAACGCTTATTTTCTTGATAAATGATAAGGATTCCGGCTTTTCCGTTTTGGGGCCGCCTGTAACAAAATGGGTAAATTTATAGGCATGAAGGTAACTGACAATATTCAGCATAAGAATTGCAACGAATATTGTAACAGCAATTAGTCTTTTTCTATTTTTTAAAAAAAGCTTCATGAAAAGTCTCTAATGTTTTATAAGAATGTAATAGTGTTGCCAAATTTACGTCTTCTGCCTTGAATACATCAACGATATTATTTATTAGAGGCATCATTAAAAGTGCTTGATTAAGCGCTCCTCATTTACTACTCTACAATTTTTGCCATACCTATTGGCCCTTTAATGTTTATAGGGATGTCATCGGGAATAAGTGGAATTACGATAAGCTGAGCCCATGGCGTTCCGCAATATCCTCTTCTCTTCATATGGCCCCAAATGCGGACTTCTTTAGTTTTTCCATCTCTCAACTCAATATCTATCTTGCCCTTTCCTGTTTTTAATATCTCTTCCAATGAACGCCGGTCCCATTTTTCATAAACATATAATCGTCGCCCGTCCTCCAGTTGCAGGGTATTGCCGGCAATCAATTCCACTTTGAAGGGAAGGACTGGCGAATCGCCTTCCACTAATCTCGAATAGTGAAACCTATAACACCAGCCTGCATACCAGCTACAGTAACAAGCAAGAAACAACCTATTGAAAAGATTATTTTAATTTTCATAATGTTAAACAGATTTTTTTATAAAATTGACAGTTTATTCAATCATAAGTTTGGACAACTTTATGCAAAGCCGGTTCACCTTTTCCCTCTTGAATAGCAAAAAAAATAAGGGTGGATGAAGTGAAATGGAACCTATCAAGCAGAGCTAAATGATGTTTTTCAAACTATTACACCCATTTTACATTTGCCAAATATTTAACACACTCCCCTGCATGAGCCATAGTAATCAAGTGCCCACCATCAGCTATTTCAAAACATTTCTCTGGACATTTAATAATCATATCCTTTTTGCCATGAATTCTAATGATATCCTGCTGGTCCCCCTCATATCCCTGCCAATCATTGATTGCAAAACACATAGATTTTATGAACTCCGAATCGGCTTCAGTAAACATGTTCGATAAATTGCTATCATATTTTCCCGTAAATACCTGGATCAGTTTAAGTGGAGTGATTTCTGCCAGGGGTGAGAGTGTCCTCAAAAGAGGATTGATTTCAGATTTGTTGACGGCGCTGCCAATTAAAACAACTTTTCTGTTTCCCAATATCTTATAAATTTCCAGGGCAACCATTCCACCCAAAGAGGAACCGCCAATGCTATCCTCCACCTTTATTCCATGTTCCCTGACAATCCTTTCCGCCATATTCCTAAGAGATTTTTCTCCATCATAGGCAGGCCAATCAAGAAAAGTAGTCTCTTCAAGACTATTCCATGGCTCATACTCTGAATACATTTTATGATTGGCGCCCATACCGGGCAGAAGAAATAACATTTTTCAGATAAACCTAAATTGATGCCTTACGCCTTTGCCGGGATTATAAGCTTCTTCAGCTTCCTTTCGAGCAAGAAGCTGGCAAAGGGGATAACTGATGCAAAGAGGGCTGCAATCCATAGAGTGACTTTCCATTTTTCCAGGTGACTCACCACCAGAGACAGGATAAAGTAGATCGTCCAGAGGATGCCGTGGGCCATACCCACATCCCAGACGATATCGAAATATTTAAAGTAGTATTTTGCTGGGATAGCTATGCACATGAGTGCAATAAGCGACAGCCCTTCAATAATGCTCACCATCCTGAATATTTTCAGCATGGTTTTTCCTGCCTTTGATTGCTCAACCTTTTTGAAAATTTCTATTTGTTCGCCACATAATTTGCAGGTGGTATAGCCCCTAACATTGGGCGGAATTTTTTCATCAGGGTAGTAGCCAAGAACCTTGTCACATGTCTTGCAATAAATTTCCATATATCATCGCTGCACTGCATTAATATTAAATTTATTCTTTTTTATCACAAATAAACATAATAGCGTAAGCTAATATTGCATTTTTGTCTTTCTTTAAAAAAGAAAGGAAGATTCCATCGATTATGGGTTGTAATTTTCTGCCTTTGAATTACAGCCTTTGACAAACCTTTCAGGAAGAAGCATCATCACTCCACCGTCCGACTAAACCTGACAGGCAATGTCAGTGTCGCTACCACCCCTTTCTCCTCCCCGTTTTTCAATTCAATCTTCACATGATGCAAGAGGGGGACTTCTTTAACAAGACCAAGACCGGAACTTTTTTTACCACTGTCAGGGCCTTTTAGGGAACAGAAACGTTCATAGATCTTATCGAGAGAAATAAGTTTTTTTCTCTTACATATAAACCATGCGCAACAAATATACTTTAAGTTGACATTGAGCCATACTTTTTATATATTTATACTTCCTGCATCCCTCCTCGCAGGGCCGGGGCATTCGAGGTTTGAGGAAGGCAATAATAATTTTTATAGCTTGCATTTATGTTTTGGGATTTTGTCCCTGCATTCAAAGCCAAACATACTACAAGCGCCTCAGCAAAAAAGCGCTTGCAAGAATTAATTTTAAACTATGAATTAATGTCAACTAAAAGTATACATTCAAGACAATACCTAAAAAAAGCATTGTTTACATTACCGCAGGGTATGCCGGTCACAAGCAGCCACCTGGAGCAATGGGGCATATCGCGACAATTGGCGCATCGCTACGTCCTGAGCGGTTGGCTTGAGTCCCTCGGGTACGGTTATTATGTGAGGATGGGAGATAGTCTCACAGTTACAGGCGCCGTTACCGGACTGGAGATGCAGGGAGTTGCAGTGCATATAGGAGGCAAGTCCGCTCTTTCTTTAAGAGGCGCTGTTCACTACCTGGCACAGGGAAAGGAAAGACTGTCCCTCTATGGTGTGACAAAAAAACGCCTACCCCCGTGGTTTGTCAGGCGCTTCCCCTGCGAAGCGCGCAGGAGCCGACTCTTCAAGGAAGAGGACGCTACTGAGAAGCGGCTGTATGTGCGGCATCTGGAAGAAAAAGAACCTCACTCCCCTTTTGTCTCCGAACCGGAAAGAGCGCTCCTTGAGATGCTTGAGGGCGTACCTCAAAAACAAACTACAGACGAAGCCCACAAGATCATGGAACCTTTGTACACACTCCGTCCCGAAGCAGTTCAGACGCTTCTTGAAGCGTGTACGAAAATAAAAGTCAAGCGGCTCTTTTTCTCTATTGCCGACGGGTTGAAACTTCCGGTTCTTAAGCATCTGGATCTATCTGGAATAGATTTCGGGGCGCCTTCTGTTTACATACTCACTAAAAAAGGGGGGGCGCTTATCCTGAAGCATCCTATGGCTGCCTACGATGAATAATCACTATATAGAAACGGTAAGACTCCTCATTGATGTGGCCCCCTTTGTCTTTTCCCGTAACTGCTTTGCGCTGAAAGGCGGTACGGCGATTAATCTCTTTCAGCAAAACATGCCGAGGCTGTCCGTTGACATGGACCTGGTCTACACGAACCTGGAGCACACAAATCGGAATTCCGCACTGGAAGCAATCGAGAGCGAGCTGCGTCATGTCTCCAAACTTCTTGAAAACAAGCTGGGAGTTACAGTGCGACCGGCAACTTCAGGTAGCGAACACGAATCCAAGCTCTTTATTTCCAGAGGGGCCATACTGCTCAAGGTGGAGGTAAATCATGTATTTCGTGGCGCCCTGTATCCTCTTGTTACAGGCACTCTTTCACCGGAAGCCCAGTCGCAATTTATGAGCTTCCTTTCCATACCGATGCTGGATCCTGACGAACTGTATGCAAGTAAGCTCGTGGCGGCCATGGATCGGCAGCATCCCCGCGACCTCTTCGATGTGCTGCTGCTGCTCAGCGATGGCGGTATCACTCCACGGATACGGCGCGCTTTTACAGTATATCTTGCGGGGCATAATCGGCCCATGCACGAGCTACTTTCACCCAAAGCCAAAGATATAGCTACTGAATTTGAAAGTGACTTCATTGGAATGACCAGCGTGGAGGTGTCGCTCAAACAGCTTGAGGAGGTTCGCGAAAAGATATTCCTGGAATTGCCTGCATCTCTCGATGAGGCTGAACGCAGGTTTCTTCTTTCAGTGAATCGCTGTGAGCCTGAATGGGACCTTCTTGGATTACCGGGAATAGATACTCTGCCGGCCATTCGATGGAAATTGTTGAACCTGAATAAACTCTCTCAAATCAATCCAAAGAAATATAGCAAGATTTTGAAAGCCCTGGAAGAGAGGCTCAGATAAAAACCCTGCATCGCAAAGAACAGAATTCTTTGTCTATAAGGTTCCCCATCCCTTCCTTTCTGTAAAGTCTTAAGACCTGTTCATCAATCCCACATTCAAACCGCCCGGCTAAACCTGACAGGCAATGTCAGCTTTGCCACGGCCCCTCTCTTCTCCCCGTTCCTCAACTCAATCTTGCCGTGATGAAGCAGGGTAACCTCTTTGACGAGGCTTAAACCGAGGCCGGAACTCTTTTTACCGCTATCGGGGCGTTTTAAAGAATAGAAACGTTCATAGACCTTGTTAAGCGCGTAGTCAGGGATGCCGGAACCCTTGTCGGAAACGGTGAGTATGATTGAACCAGCATCACTGCTTTCGGAGATCTCCATCTCTATTTTTTCACCGGCCGGTGAAAAATCGATGGCGTTTTTTATGAGGTTGACTACGGCCTGTCTGACGAGGAAGGGATCACCTTCGAAGCTTCCTTTTTTATCTCCTTTTATTTCCAGCACCAATTTTTTTTCATGGAGAAGGGGAGCAAGGCTTTTTTCAATGTCTTCAATGATTTCCCCCATGTTCAGATTTTCAACGTCGTGAATGCTTTTTTTACTCTCTATCGAGGCAAGAAGGAGGAGCTTGTCAACGATCATCCGGATACGGTCTGTCTCGGTGCGGATATTTTTGAAAAACCGGGCCTGCTGATCGGGGGGCATATCCTCAGTGAGCAGTTCTACGGCGCCCTGTATGGCAGAGAGTGGGGCCTTTACCTCGTGGGTAAGGGACTGGACATAGTTTTCCACGTACTGCTTGCCGTCCAGGGCTGTTCTCATCTCTTCGAAGGCCGCTCCAAGCTCCTTTATCTCGCTTTTGCCCAGTGGCGGCAGGTCTATCCGCTCCCCTTCACGGACGGCCCTTGCATAGGTGGTAAGGCTTTTGATGGGAGAAGTGATCATGCGGGAAAGGGGGATGCCCACAACAATAACGGCAAGGGCAACAATAATGGCGACTATAATAATTTTATTCCTGGCCCCTTCTACAAACCGGTTGGCCGCTTTGCTCGGATTGCCTACGGAAAGCACACCCACAATGTCACCATCCCACGTGATGGGTGAAGCCACATACATGACGCTTGTTCCCGGATCACCGGGAACTTCACGGGTCGTTCTCACGCCATGCTCCCCTTTTAGCGTATAAAAAACGTCATTCCATTGGGAGTAGTCTTTGCCTTCCTCCCCCCTTTTTCTCGAATCAAAGATGAGCATTCCCTTTTTATCAGTCATGTAAACACGAAAATCAACTTCACGCTTTACGAACTCATAGATTTTAGCCTTAAAAGGCCGATTGTAAACATCATCAAAGGCCTTTCTGAAAAGGTCCACATCGACCTTTCCCTCTTTTACGGTCATTGCCGCAACGGAGGCGAGCGTACGGGAGGCATCAACAAGGGGCTCTTCCGTCACTTTACGAAACTGGGGCTTGATATCTTCCGTGATCCAGGAAATGAGAGCGTAAAAGCCGATGACGACGACGATGAGAATACCTGCGAATATACGGGTCTGGATGTTCATATTTGGTAAGTTGGTCTTTGGGTTATGGTTGCAATAGAGTTGTCATATTCCACATTTTTAAATCCTCGTCAATACTCCTTGAGAGAATAACCAACGCCACGGTGCGTGATGATCACTTCTTCATCCGGCTTTATACTTTTCAATTTCTGCCGGATCGTTTTAATGTGGGTATCGACAGTGCGGTCAAGGCTCATTTCGGGCTCTTCCCAGACACGCTCCATAAGCTGGTCGCGGCTGTAGACCCTGCCGGGACTAGTGATTAACAATTGCAGCAGACGGAATTCATAGCGCGTCAAGTCGAGGGACTCTCCATAGTAGGAAATAATAAATTTCTTTTCATCTATCTCAAAAGGGAGCCTTTGGCTCTTTTTTTGTTGAGAAGAAGCGCCATTATCCACACTTCTTCTCAAGACAGCGCGAACCCTGGCGGCCAGTTCACGGGGGCTGAAGGGTTTGACCACATAATCATCAGCGCCGAGTTCGAGACCGGCAACACGGTCGATCTCGTCAGAGCGGGCGGTAAGGAATATAATAGGAATATCTGAATTGCTTCGGATTATCCGGGCCAGTTCGAAGCCGTTAATGTCGGGCAGGCCGATATCGAGAATGATGAGGGCAATGCCGGATTTTTCGAACTCATCCAGCGCTTCACTCCCCGTACCACACCAGAGCGGTTCAAAGCCCTCCGTCGAGAGGGCGTAGGTAATATTATCGGCAATGGAGGGTTCGTCTTCAACAATGAGTATTTTTTTCTTCATATCAGCTTTCAACCACCCTCACACAAACATAACCAGGCTCGACGCCATAACAACCATACCGGCAACAACACCGTACATGGCAATGTGGTGTTCACCGTATTTTTCAGCCGTCGGCAGAAGTTCATCGAGGGAAATAAAAACCATGATACCGGCGACGGAAGCGAAAAGAAGACCGAAAACATAATCATTCATGTAACGAAAGAGGAGGAAATAACCCACCATAGCGCCTACCGGTTCAGTGAAACCTGACAGGAAAGAAAAGGTAAAGGCCTTTTTTTTGCTCCCTGTCGCATAGTACATGGGAACGGAGACGGCGATACCTTCGGGAATATTATGAATAGCGATGGCAACGGCAATGCTGATACCCAGGGCCGGATCATGGAGAGCGCCTACAAAAGTGGCGAGACCTTCGGGGAAGTTATGAATGCCGATAGCCAGTGCAGAAAAAAGACCCATACGGTGCAGTTTGACTTTCTTCATAGCTTCCTGCTGGCTTAAAGACATCTCTTCAATGCCTCTTGCTTCATGGGGATTTTCAAAAGTCGGCACCATTTTATCAATAAAAGCGATGAACATAATACCGGCAAAAAAAGCGAGAGTCGTCATTAAATAGCCCTGGGAGGGACCGGCAGCAGCCGTCAGAGCATCACGGGCCTTTACAAAAATTTCGATCATTGAAACGTAAATCATCACTCCTGCTGAAAAACCGAGAGAGGCCGTAAGAAAGCGGGTATTTGTCGTTTTTGCAAAAAAGGCGAGGGCGCTGCCTATCCCTGTGGAAAGTCCGGCAAAAAGAGTCAGGGAAAAAGCAAAAATAACGGCGCTTGTGTCGTAATTCATTTATTTGACCTGAAGCAATACTATTAAAAAATGTCCAATTAAGCTGAAAACCTCAATTACAAACCGCATTTCCCGTCATTCTGCAAGCCTCTTCAGGCAGCTCGATCTCTACCGTAGAATGATAGAGTCCGTAATGGTGGATCAGACTTTTTACATTCTGCTTAAGTTCGGCATATTGGCCGGGTGTCAGGTTTTTGTCGGCCACGAGATGGGCCGAAAAAATCGTATTTTCACCATCTAATGACCAGACATGGACATGATGGGCCGAATTAATATGTTCGATTTCTGAAATTTTACGCTTAATAAGATCGATATCGACATCTTCCGGCGCCGCCTGAAGAAAGATGGGCAGAGTCGCTTTAATATTTTTCACAATATGCATCATAATATAAAGTGTAATCAATATGGCAAGAATAGGGTCGAGGATATGAATATCCTTGAAATAAAGGATAATAGCGACAACAAGAACGGCCGCCCAGCCCAACACATCTTCAAGCAGGTGAAGACCGATGGTTCTGGCGTTCACCCCCTTTTCACCAACCAGTTTGAACATGGCATAGCCATTAACGGCGATACCGATAAGGGCAAGAAACATCATACCTTCTGCATGAGAATGCTCGGGGTTAATGAGCCGGGGAATGGCTTCCGATAAAACATAGAGTGAACTGGTGAGCAGCAAAATGGTGCTCATCAATGCGCCAAGGAGAGAAAAGCGCCTGAATCCATAGGTGTAGGCTTTGCTCCCCTGCCGCCGGGAAAGGCGCTCAAAATACCAGGCCTGCCCCAGCGCGAATGAATCACCCAGGTCATGCACGGCATCAGCCAGGATGGCCGTGCTGTTCGTCAAAAAACCACCGATAATTTCAACAACGGTAAATCCAAGATTTAAAAAGAAGGCGGCCTTTATATTTTTAATCGTTCCATGATGGTGGTGACCGTGGTGGTGATGACCCTGTTCGTCATTATGCATGTCTGTTCAGACTCTTATAAGTTGAGTGAGTTCTTTAATTTAAACACATATCTATTAAAGTGGCAAACAGGTATTTGAGGGAAGTTACGGAAACTGCGGATCAGTGGCAGCTGATAAAAAATTATTTCTTTAGAGCCCACCATTGCAATATTAATCCCATCCGGTTAGAATATCTCCTTTTCTCAAAAAATGACGAGAGGTAATAATTATGAAATGCGCCCGACTCAAATCAACCCTTATTTTATTGACCATGCTAACGTCTTTGTTTATTTCATGGACAGCTTTCGCCGGCAAACAATACGACGTAAATGACTTTACCTTTCACTTCGTTCTTGGTGATTACCATGTGGTCGGAAAAAAGCCGGGCAATGAAAAAACCTATGCAGGCAGAGTCACCATCAGCAGAAAGGGAGATTTCCTGAGAATTAAGCGCTGCATTGAAGGAAAGGTCATTGTCGGCAGCGGCGCCATCAAAAAGATTACCTCCGATGAAATACCGGTACTTAACTATTACTACAAACGTGGCGACACCACCTATGAAGGCCACTATGAAATCAGCGGCGATATTAATAATTACGCCCGTCTCGGCGGGCCTTATGTGGATGTAAAACTTCAGGGCCTGGTGGGGTGGGAGTTTCTCTATGTCGATGCCCGGAACAGCAAGCCCTGTAAATAATGATAACGGGTCGCACAAGACGGATTAGCAAAGCCTAATCCGCCGAATTGCTTTCACCCTGTAAAATGAAATTGATAATAACTCAGCCGGACAAATGAACAATTCAAACCATAAAAAAGAAACTTCCCGCCAATTCAAACCTGCTGCAGGCACTACGGTTACCTACGGTTTGGTAATCTTTGTATCGGTCCACATAGTGGGCCTCTTCATCAATGCATTTGACTGGGTCTGGCATTTTCCCACCATTATCTCCCTGTTAGCTTGTCTCGTTATGGGAGTTGCCGTCCATTGGCTTGTTTTCACTTTTAGTCCCCCCAGGGAAAAACAATAAACCCGGAAATATTTTTTTGACAGGATTCACCCGATTGTAAAAGCCTGCTGTTCCTGTCAATCCTCTCAAAAGAAAGGTTTTAGATTTTTTAACCTGTAAAGGGGAGTTGGCCAAGGATTTCTCCCTGTCGCCGAAATGAAATTTCCAGCCCGGAAGGTTGCGAATAAAGGGGTAAAAAAAGGGGAGGAGTTGCCTCCTCCCCTGCCAGATTACTGAAAGAGATGCGGCTTCCTAGTCGTCATGCTCTTCACTATCATCATCATCATCTTCTTCTTCTTCTTCTTCTTCGTCGTCGTCGTCGTCTTCTTCTTCATGCTCATCATCGTCATCACTTGATTCATCAGTACAGAGTACGGATGTCTCTCCTGTCATGTTGTCATTGCTTAAGTCACTGTTCTGATCAGCTTCAATGGTAGCGCTCCATCCCAGTGTGTACATTCCGGCTTTTGCACAGGTAATGTCGGCTTTGAACTCAAACTGCTCAGCATGCCTATCGGGATCAAGCTCTTCGCTAATGGCTTCTTCTTCAACGACGACAGTTAGTCCCGCCGATGGGGCTGTCACTTGCAGCCTGACCGTAGCACCCTGAAGGATGGTACTGTTGCCGAGCGCGCTGATCTCTATTGAGTCTTTTTTGCCTTGTTCCAGCTTGAAAGACCGGGGCGCCCATAACTCGGTCAGAAATACATCCGCGCCTGAGGTAATTGGAACGATGGTCGCACTCGTTGCGTTTGAATCCATGGCGCCGCTGTCATCGGTTACCGTCAGCGTTATGTTGTAGGTTCCTGCCGCAGTGTAGGTGTGAGTCGGGTTTGGCCCCGTGCCGCTTGTACCGTCGCCAAAGTCCCAGCTATAGGCAGTGATGGCGCCGTCAGGATCTGATGATCCGTTGCTGCTGAGTTGAAGGGGATTACCAACGGTACCGTTATAGGGTCCGTTGGCATTGGCGATGGGAGCCTGATTACCCAAACCGATGATTGCCGTGGTAGCGCTTGAGTCCATGGCGCCATTGTTGTCTGTTACGGTCAGGCTCACATTGTAGGTTCCCGCTGTAGTGTAGGTGTGAGTCGGGTTTGGCCCCGTACCTGTGGTCCCGTCTCCAAAGTTCCAATCATAGGCAACAAGGGTCCCGTCGGGATCATGAGAACCGGCGCTGTCAAAGGTAAGAGGCAGGCCGACTGTTCCGCCATAAGGACCGTTGGCATTGGCTATCGGTGGTTCGTTGATTGCAGCGCCAATGGTGGCGGTAGTTACAGCCGAACCGGTGAGACCACCATCATCAGTGACTGTCAGGGTAACGTTGTATGTGCCCTCTGCCTGGTAACTGTGGCTGGGTGTTGGACCCATACCGGTACTGCCGTCACCAAAGTCCCATGCATAGCTGCTGACGATTCCGTCAGGATCTGTGGAACCGGTACCGTCGAATGTTACTGCAACATTAACCGTTCCCGAATAGGGGCCGTTGGGGTTTGCCGTCGGCGCCTGATTGGCTGCATTAATAGTGACGGAGGTGGTGGCTGAATCTATAGCGCCACCGTCGTCTGTAACGGTCAGCGTTACGTTGTAGGTTCCCTGCACTCCCTGCATGGTATAGGTGTGACTTGGCATCATGCCTGTGCCGGCAGTTCCATCACCGAAATCCCAGTCATAGGAAACAATGGCGCCGTCAGGATCTATAGATCCACTGCCATCGAATGACACCGGAACTCCCGATGTTCCCGTATAGGGCCCATTGGGATCAGCTATTGGAGGCTGGTTGCCCAGAGCAATAGTGGCTGTCGTTCCGGCTGTGCCGGTGCCTCCGGCGTCATCGGTTACTGTCAGGGATACATTGAATGTGCCACCGTTAACATAAGTATGGGATGGTGAAGGACCTGTACCGATGCTGCCGTCACCGAAATTCCAGTCATAGGCAACAATGGTTCCATCAGGATCTGCAGAACCGGCGCTGCTAAAAGCCACCGGTATGCCTACGGTTCCATTATAGGGACCATTGGCATTGGCCGTTGGCGGTTGATTTGCAAGCGGCGGATCAAGGCTGCCGGCGATGCCGGCAGGTGGGAGAGCGCTGTTTGTAACACTTCCCCCGTTGATTGAGTTATTAGCGCCAGGTGTCCAGCCGGGCTGGGTGTTAGCCATAATCTCATCCAGGTTTGAAGCACCCGTTGGGTCACCGTCAGAATTCAAGGATTCGATAGCCATGAAATCACGCCCGTTCAATAAGAGTTCCCATCCATAGGCATTGAATTGACTGTAACTGTTGGGAGAATGGCAGAGCAAACAAGCGGATCCTGATGCTGCGGCATTCTCATCGGAAGCAGAATTAGGATACGTTGCCCGCCAGCTGCTGAGGATACTGTTAAAGGCATGAGCCGATGGCGTTGCGGCAAGCATTACCAGTAATGCAAGCACATAAATTAGCACTCTGCGTGCCCGTTGTAATCGTAGATTTTTTGGTTTCATTGTTCTTCTCCTTGTTATTGATATTTCCCCTATAAAATGCGGGATTTGGCGCATGCACATAAAGTGAATGCACCTGATGAACTTTTACTTTAACAAAGACACTTCTTTGTTTTCCCCGGCTAATTCCGGGAATACAACCTTACAATTCACCCCCTTCCCTAAATTAAGGTCTACCCCAATAAATGATTTGCAAACTCCTCAAAAAGGAGACGGTTCTCTTTTCTCTTTTTCAGGTCTCTCCTGTTTACAGACTGCTTTTTCACTGCCGAATGAGAGAGATAAACCGTCCCCTTTTATGCGTTCTGCAATTTACCTGTTCTTGCACCGGCCTATTCCTTATGAAAGATGTTTTTTTGTGCTAAGCGCAGATTTTTCTGAAATTAATAAATGCTCCCTTCAGGTAAATCCAACATGAAAGTATTCCCGAAACGAGCTTGTTAAGTTATAGGATACTATATGGGAATCCATATACAATACGACTCGGGATGGATTTTAAGGTGGAGTTTTTCAGGAAAAAGGGTGGAGGTTTTCCGGTAAATAATTAATACTGCCGGTGCAGATAAAATCGGTTGCCATAGTGCCCGGGGCGGTGAACGGAGGCCATCACTTTCTGTGGTAATCTCCGGTTTTTCTGATCTGTCTCGATAGAGGATTGCTTCGACCCGCCCATGTCAGAACCTGCAAATGATGATAATATCGTTTTTTCAGCGGCCCATCATCCCCTTTGTAAAAAAAGGGAGAAAAAGCAGATCAAAGTCCTGTTGCTTTTGATGGAAAGTTCCCTGTCAGTCGATTGATAGGGCGTTTGAAGAAAGTTCTAAGTTTTTTTTTGAGTAAAGAATGGCTTCCATGCGGCTGGTAATTCCCAGTTTTTTATAGATATTGTTGATATGCGTCTTGACGGTCAATTCAGAAATGTAAAGTTTGGATGAAATTTCCTGGTTTTTATGACCCGCAGCAATGAGGGAAAGAATTTCATTCTCTCTTTTCGTCAGGCCGTCAATGGGGCTATTTGTAATCTTCGAATTTTTTGTATCTACAAAAGAGTCAACTAATGGCCGGATCAATTCTCTTTTTATCCAGAACTTTCCCCTTTGGACTTTTTTTAGTGCACCGATGAAAGCCTCCGGTTCAGCATCGGCGTCTATTATGCCGAGAACGCCGTCCCTGACGAGCATTAATTCCTGGTTCGCTGTGAAAGTGCTGTCAAATATCACAATTTTTGCGCTTTCCCGGAGGTCTTTTATCCTTGTAATCATATCTATGCCCGCCTCAAGCAGTTGCAGGGAGGAAATGAGAATGATATGAGGCGCTTCTTTATTCAGAAAGAAAAATAACTCTTTCAAGGTTGTCGTTTTTTTTATAATGGTAAAATCTTTTTGACGGGAAATCAGTTGAGAGAGGCCTAGAAAAGAAAGTGTAGAAGGACAGGCAATTAACAGTTTTGTTTTTGATTCATCCATAATCGTTCCCCCTCGACCACAGTCATGATCTATTAATATTTTGATCCTGGCACTTCTTCAATTTATTACATTGAATGAGTACTAGATTATCAGGATAATATTTGACAGTCCAGAATATTCATAACTGGTTTTCATCGGTCAAGGGTGCTTTTTCGCAATCTCTGCATCAATATTCAGATTTGCTTGTGCCATGTACAGTAGTACAACTCGGCGAAACCCTTGACTTCCTTGAACTTGCAAAAAACCCCTCCTTTCCGAATTGAAAACAAAGTTTCATTTATTATAGTTTCTGGATGGACACTAATTAATGTGTTTTTCATTTTAACTTCTCCTCCCTTATTCTTTTACTCCCACCGGGCAAGATCTGCCCTGTAGATTCTTACCTTTTTCATAATCGATTCACGTTTTACATTAAACCAGACCATTCCTCCCATAATAACTGAACCACAAACCATGAGCAGGATCCCTTTTCCAAGACCCTCTTCGGGATAGAACCTGAGGAGTTGGGCCAGAACATTAATCACGAGGAAGGCAACGCTGCTATAAAGAAAGACCTTGATACGAAACATGATCCCTGCGGCCACACCGCTTAATGCAAGAAAGAGAAAAAGAGCGAAAATCCAGAATTCAGGTCTTAAGAATATATCGACGGAGGAACTTGCATAAAGAACGCAAAGGGCGGCAAGTCGTACATTGTTTAGAATTGAAGCTTTCAGCTCTCCCCGGTGCAATTGCAAAAGAACGAGGACACTGAGAGCAGCCGGAACGGTATAGAGCTGCATGGCATTGCTCTTTGCCGCCCAGACCGGTATCCAGAGATAGATAGCTGCATTGATGGTGGCAACACCCATGTAGAGCATGAGCTTTTCCCCACTAACAAAATGCCTCGTCAGATAGAGTGTCCCTGCAGCAAGAAGGACCGAGGCCGCAGAGGGTGACGCCGTTTGCATAGGAACGGTAAAGAGGGCAAGAAGAGGCAGAAATACCGACGCCTGTCCCAGCGCTTTTGAAAGGATGGGCAGTTTTACCACCTCTTCAAGAAAAAAGAAACCATATGCAAGGGCAACAAGGGCAGCTGTATCCCATAGAGTTAAAGGAGTAAGGCCCATAATAAGTAATCTCACATAGAGGCCCATTACTCCTGCTATGAGGAATAATCCATAAACATACCGGCTTTCCCCCCTGCCGATAGTTTTTTTCAAACCTGTGGCAATGAGAATCGCCCCCGAAAGAAAGGCTGCAATACCGTGAATCCATGCATTAGCTTGAGGCATAGGATTGAGACTCTGGATAAAGGTGGCAAAATGAAGAGCCAGGAAAGAGAGTGCCAGAGAAATCTCGATTGAGGGCTTACCAAGCAGGCCTGCAAGTTGAGGCCATGTCTCTTTTGCACTGTCTGAAAGCCTGGTTCTGACTCTGATCAAAACAAGCATTACAATGGTAAGCTGCAATGCATACCAGGGAAAAAGCACCTGCAGTCGCTCAAACTGGGCGCAGACGATGGGCCAGACCTGGTAGAGATAAAGGCCGCTTGCTTTACCGGGAGGCAGAAAAAGCAGGGGCCATGTGTGGAGGAGCAGGAGACCGAGAATACGTGCCCTGAAGATTACTTTTTCACTCCCTTTTTTCCATCCATGGGCAGCAACAGTTACTGTAACTAATGTAAGGATAAGAATACTCTCCCTGAGAGAGGCAATGGGAAATGCGAGAAGCGCTATAAGTGAAAGCCAGGGGAGATACTTTGTCCAGTCATTCATTGCTTTAAGCAGGCTCGATAGCTGATTTCCCCTGTTTACATCTTTTGAGAGGAGGTACCCGGCTATCGCCGGCAATGCACCCCAGGCAGCCAAAAGAAGAGACAGGTGAGTGAGCGGTACATATAGAACCGTCAGTACCAGGAGGGTTGTTAAAAATATTGCCAGAAGCATTCTTTGAGCATTCCATCGTGTTTTTTCCAGGGCATAGAGCTGAATGGAAGCAAAAATAAGGAGTCCAACAAAGGGAAAGATATCTCTTAAGTCATTCATGGAGACACTGCCAACAATGAGGAGAAGCAGATCAATGAAAATGAGAGTGGCAATTGCCATGGATGTGAGGAGTTTTCCCCACCCCAGGAAGGGGGAAGACACCCTGCCACTTTGCCAATTGAAATGTTCGGTAATTTGATGATCAAACCTTTTAATCCCCCTGCTGATAAAGAATAAAAGGTTCGTCCAGAGCAATGACGCAGCAAGGAACTCTTCAGCGCGCAAGTTAAAGTTGCCTGCCAGGGATATGCCGGAGAATACGAGGAAGGCGACGGCAAAGCGGTAAATAATAAAAGAGCCCTTCTTTCCAAGAAACATGAAAAGGTATACAGAAGTACCAAACCAATAGAGCCAGTTAAGTATAAGGTCGCCCCTTGCAATCATGGTAGGGTATATAACCGCAACCAGTGCAAGCCCCACGCAAGGCCAGAGGGAGGGCGACAGGGCCAGTTGAGGATAAGGCCTGTTAAAGAGAGGAATGGCATAGCTTGACGTTGCCCAAAGCACAAGTGCCCAGAGATAGATGGTGGCGCCGTTCCATGGAATCCCCATGAAAGGGAGAGCTGTCGCTGCAAAACCTGTAAGGAGAAAGGAAAGTCCGGCACCTCGAATTGTTTTGCCTTCAGAAAAGTTGCGAAGAAGAGGAAAAAGAGTTACTCCCTGGATGAGGAAAAGCAGTGGACTATAGGCGGGAACACTGTGCGCCGCCAGCCCTGCGCCAATTAGAGGCATGAGCCTGAAGCACACCCAGACATAGCAGGCTCCGGCAATGAGCCTGAGAGACCTGCCGTAAAGCAGCTTGCGTCTCTCATTGTTGTCCAATTTTGCAGAGGCCACCGCTCCTGTGAGCGCAAGAAGCGATGCTGTCAGCCATGGCCCTCCACTATCAGGCCATAGGTTTAGCCTAAGCCCCTCTTCAAAGAGGAAAGACTGGAGATTCAATATGGTCAGAGTGGCTATCGCCATCCCAGCAAGGTTGATGACGGCATTAGCCGGCCTGTGACCGGCAAGTATAATTACCAACGAAGAAAGGGCAAGAATAATGATATCTGAAACCCTGATGGCTTCCGTATTTATGGGGATTATCTGAAAGACAGGGCCTATGAGCGCCAACACGATAGCTGCCTCTCTCATGGGCTTTGCATAGAGTCTTTCTCCAAGGCTTCCCGGATTGATTGCTTTTGCAATGACCCGGAGGGAGAGTGCAAGAACAGGCCAGATAATCCCTGCCGGGGCATCAATAAACAGAGCTTCCGGCTGAAGAATTAAGAGCTTGCAGTAAATTATGATTGCTGTTGTTATCCCTCCAAAAAGTACGATGTAGCTGTTAATTCTCTGTCTGTACCTCCTTCCTGATAGCTGGAAAAATGCTGTGCCTGTCAGGATAGTTATTATTGCAGTGGCATCTGTACTTATTGCCCAGGAAAGAAATGACATACAGATAGCGATAAGGGATAGAGCATAACTTGTTCTATAGCTTGTTTTCTCTATTAACTTTCTGCAAAATTCAGGTTTAGTTCCTGTAACTGCAGGTCCTGCAAACCATTTTAAAAGAGGGTGCTTTGATAGTTGCGATGCCACCATCCAGGTAAATAAGGCATAAATTGCAGCCACGCTGCTCGTTTGCATGACTGATGTAAAACCGAGGCTGTGGCTAAAGCCAATCACTGTGCCGAGACCCATAACAAGGGGAACTGGCCAGAACCTGAGTTGTTTGTAATAGGCAAGAAGGATCATTACCGATAATGTTGCCAATCCGGCTGACACTACCCAGGGCATGGTAAAGCCATGAAGAAGAAGGTATCTGCACGTGAGAGTTATTGAGATAAGAGAGAGAACCGGTACTACCTGCCTGAGGGTAGGACGAATCGTTTCATAAGGAGAGAGTCCTTTAAGGGGCAGAAACCAGACGAGCTTAAGATTTTGATTTTTTTCAAGGCAAATGTGTCTGTGCAATTTAGCTGATTTGCTTTGTTCCAGGTATTTCAGGCCTCCCCACGTGCAAATAACCGCCACCATCTCCAGCATACCTGTCGACGGCCATGGAATATAGGTACGCCTTAGTAAAACTATACCGGCGGTGGCGAGAAACATTCCTCCATAAAGAAGTGCTCTCATGCCGAATAGTATGGCTATGGATATGATGATTCCTCCTGAAATCAAGAGGGCAAGATGCAGATAAGGATTTCCTGCCGCAGGTCCCTGAAATAGAACAATTGCCAGCGAAATTGCAATCCCCGTAAGAGCGCTATTTGTAAGGTATATGGCTCTTGGGCTTATGATATTGCATCTCCTGTTAAAAGCCTTCATTCCCATAGCAGCCCACAGGTTTGCAAGAAGCAGGAGCCCCATAGCGAATTGCCAGCCTGATCCTGCTTTCAGTACAAGTGGTGTGTATATGAGTGTTAATAAGAGTGAAAACGGTACCAGGTAAAAGAGAACCGTGTCCCTTGGGTCCTGCTCCGTATCAAGGATTTTTAACAGAAAGTCTGCTTTTAAAGGGAGAGCATTAAAGACGTACAAGGGAGCAAACCTAACGATGCCATATGTGAGTCCACTTATGAGCGAGGCCGTTGTAAAGGTTATGAGAGAGGGTGTTATGCCAATGAGGCTCCAAGCTGCCAGAACAAAGAAAGATACTAAAAGCAGGCAAAAACTGTTTCCGGCGAGGGTATGGGCACCTCGCAGCGACAGTCTCCTGTGAAGTTCGAAGAGCCCTGCCATTGCCGGCAGGGATGCTATGAAATGAACGGCTTTGGGAATGTCCTCCAGGACAAGAATACCGTAGAGCCAGCCCAGGCAGCCAAGCATCAAATAAAGCGGTACCGCTGTCAGGTAGTTCCTGAGTACCATTCCATAAAGGATAGCACCTATTGCAAGGGTTATTATTTTCGCCCCTGCGCTTCCTATGGTCATTGCAATGGCGACGATTGAAAGACCATAAAGCACAAAGTTAAGCTTTGACAGGAAAGTGTAGCGTTTTGTTAATTCTTTGAATGATGAATCGATATAAAAGAGAAGACCCGTCAGCACCATGAGAAATGGGCCGTAGTAGCCTGACGGGAGATCGCCCTCATAAAGCCATGTCATATGCATGAAAGAAACGAATGCCGAGTAAACAATCGTTCCCATAGCATAAAAGGCCATCCTGCGGCGTTCAACAAATAAACGGGTAAACCACTCCCCACTTTGCCTGATAAGCACGAAGCCAAGTAAAGCCAGTAACGAAGAATGAAACAATGCAAGGAGAGGCCAGATCCGGTAGTGAGCTATAAAGGGCGCTCCCAGTTGCGTAGCACTAAAGATCAAAAAGATTTTCGCATGTCTGCCGCCAAGAGACGGATCCATTATTCCCGAGAGGATTTTTGCAGTAACATGGAAAAATGTGAGGTTTAACCCCGCCATTATGAATCCGGCAAAAAGGCCACTTTCCACCGTTCCCGCAAAGAGGCGCGATGAAGAAAGGATACTTAGGGGAATGAGGAGCATGGCAAGTGTGGCAAGCACCTCAGCTGTTGTATGTAAATCGGGCCTTCGCCTTTGCATCTGGTAGGCCCCGAAGGCAAGTATAATGGTGTAGGCAAAAAGCGATATGGCTATGATGAGGGTCTTTACAAGACCTTCAGTACATGCAACGACAAAAACAGAACCGGCGACAAAAAGGAACGTACTGATAAACCAGCCCATATTCTGTATGAGAAAGGGAGCCAGCAGTTTTGACCAGCCTGTCAGCTTTTGGCGCAGAATTTCCAGAGCAGCCGTTCTTTTATCCTGCCCCTCCTCTTCTATGCTGAATATCTCATTACCGTACTTCACCGTTTTTTCAGACATGAAAGTCTTATTTAATAAATCACTCACTGGCTCCTCCTTCTCTTTATATCCCCGGCGTGTACATATCTCCCACGCATGGCCCGCTCCTTACGGCGGGCTAGTTGATTAGCTTGACTTTAAAGCTCTTATCTATTCATTTTTTATCTTTTCCTTAAGGGCCTCCAGGTCACTTTCGATTTCCTTCTCTTTTTCTAAACTTTCCATCTCTTTGTCGAAAGAGCCCTCTTCATCATTCAGTTCGGCAATGGCCTCGGCTTCAGCCTCCATCTGGAGTACACGGCCTTCCATTCTAACGAACCTGTTTTCCACCTCAAGTCCGCGCCTGAACTTGTTTTGCGTGCTATCTACGTACTTTCTTGCCTCTGCCGCCCGCTGGCGAGCCACCAGAGTGCCCCGCTTCCTGCGCGCTTCGGCAAGTTTATCTTCCATGGCCCTAAGCTGGTTTTTGAGCTTCCTGCTCGTTTCTTTTGCTTTTTTCCAGGACGATTCCACTTCATTTGCAATACGCTCATGATCTTGTTTTCTTGATAAAGCCTCCCTTGCAAGTTCTTCCTTTCCCGCCCGAAGAGCGGCTTCCGCTTTGCTTTGCCAGTTTGCAAGCTGCTTTCTGTGATGTTCCACTTCACGGGCAAGCTGCTTTTCGCCGGCTATGGCTTCAACAATGCTCTCTTTAGCGCCCATGATATTTTCTTCCATCTCCCTGATGATCTGTCTGATCATTCTTTCCGGGTCTTCAACTTTATCGATAAGATCATTAATGTTTGCACTAACTACGTCACTTATCCGTACAAATATATTTGCCATTATCTCCTCCATTAATTTTGAGTTTATTTTGATTCCTAATAAATTGCGCTTAACCGGCAATACATGTCATTAAGGGTATGGCAATGACCACTATGAAACCTGTTGTTGCAACGAGGCTCAAAATACAGGTCTCAAACTGGCCCATAATTCCAAGTTCATTGGATTTCCTTTTCATGACTGACCTCCTTTCTTTTTACTCTCTAATAGAGCATGTGAGGTGCCAAAAGAAGGATAGAACTGTAAGTACTTGTTATTTAATAGTAAGATGAATAAGGTTGAGATGTTTTTATTGAACAAAAAGGCAGCTGCGACCAATTAATGTACCTGTCGTGTACATTAATTGCACTTCAAGGGTGGTATTTTAGTATGGAAAGGATTTTTTTGCTTCGGGAGGGGTCTATCGATCTTTCTCTTTTTCGGACTCTGTTTTATACCAGAAAAGCCTATCCCAGCTATAGTGCTCTCTGGGGTGAAAACTGTCCTTGTAGGACATTTTGCTGCAACCGGGAACGTAATAACCGAGATAATAGTAGGAAAGTCCTACAGACGCAGCGTATTCTATTTCCTTTAGAACGCTGAAGGTTCCAATGCCCAGCTTCGAGTAAGCAGGATCAAAAAAGAAGTAAATACTGCTGAGACAATTATGGCCTATATCGAGAAAACCTGCACCGATCAATTCACCATCAAGATAATATTCCGACTGAAGTGAGGGGCAGGAGGGGGTATAAAAACCGACAAGAAAATTTTCGAGATCTGCCTTCTGTGCGAAACGACCTTCAGAGTGGGCAGAGTAGATTTCATATATTTTAGGCGTAAAGGAGAGAGGTCCGAACCTGACTTCAATATTAGCATTTTTCTTCAGGTTTCTTCGCTGGCTTCTGGAGAATTTAAAGTCCTTTGTCAAGACCCTGACAGGAATACATTGGCTGCACTCCGGACAGGAAGGGCGGAAGAAATGGATACCGAACTTTCTCCACCCCTGTGCAAGGAGTACATCCGTCTCTTCTTCATTCAGTTCATGGGCAAAAAAATATTCATACTGCTTTTCTCTTTCGGGGAGATAGGGGCAGGGGGAAAGATCATCAAATTTGGGAGGCTGTAAAAGGATCATTTCATCGTTGCTAAGAAATTAGAGGCCGCCAAAAAGATCATCGAGATCTTTCTTTGCCTTACCCTTATTATCCTCACTTTGCCCACTAGAATTACCGGGCACGAAATAATCACAGAAATTCGCCTTTTCCTTGTCAACTACCCTATCAGCCGAGGATTCCCTGCATTCATTATAGGCCCCGGCATCATAAAATCGGCAATTAAGGCAGACCCTGACGTCAGCCCCACAGGAGGGGCACTCCTCTTTTCTTCCCGGTTTATCATTTACATCCAGCGCTTTTCCACAGGAAAAACAGGCTTTCATTTTTGCTCCTTTTTATGTTGATGCTTTCATGTTATTACGAAGCCGGCCGGCAATCAAGGTTTAATCACTGCAACGATAGGGATGCCCACCCTGCCGGTACTCACTCAGCCTTTCCTTAATACTTTCAAGCTCTCTCTCACTTAAGGGCTCATAACCTCTGCCGTAAGGCCAGCCATAACCCCAGCGGTACCAGGTAAGAAAAACGGGCGAACCGCCAAGACGAACCCCCCTGTACATGAGTTCAGCCAGTTCCCTGTTTCCTGTTTTAGCCTTTACGCAATCCCTCAATGTCTCATCGGCTTTCAGCCGTTCCTCTTCCCTGCCGCCACGCCAGTAGGCAATATCATGCTGCAGGCAGCAATCACACCAAAGATTTTGATTTTTCATCGTTCCGTCAGGAAAGAGGGTGCATCCGTCACTTCGAAAAGGTGCAATACTTACGTCATCGACAGGGACGCCGGCGGGGTCAAAACGGCCTCTTTCTATAAAGTGGACGGCCTGTCTGATGACCTCGGCATCGTTCATCATAAAGGAGTGGCTGTTGGGAACGACGAGGAAGTCTGTCATCTCCTCGAGTTTCGCCTTCTCCACGGCAACTTTACCATCATCATCTCCAGGAATCATGGATGAATAGAGGGGATTGAGGCTGCTCTTTCCGGCAATTACACCTACCTCGATGTCTACCGGCTTCAGCCTGTTGGGAGTGCTTAAGGGACCGGTGCCCAGTTCCTGCCCTGCCGGACCATTCAGCCATTGATAGGGAAGGAGGTCTTTCATCTTGTCTGCCAGTTCACTCCCCTGGTTGGGCGGCGCCAGCATAACAACCCTGCTCCCCTCGGGCAGCCCCTGATTTTGAAGGTAGTAGCGAACAATGATACCGCCCATGGAGTGAGTCACAAAGTGAATTTTTTCAGAAAGCACTTTGGTGCAGCTTTCCACAGCCGCCGGCACTTCCTCTGACGCTATCTCTCCAATCGATTTGCTTGTCGACGGATATCCCCTGTTAACGGTTTTATAGCCCCTTTCCTGAAAGGCCCTTTCCATGGCCCGCATGGAAAACTTCGTTCTGGCCAGACCGTGAAGGATAATGACACACTCTTTGCCGGCATTGCCTTGAGCGGCATAAGAAGGCAAAGGGTCCGGCATAATAAGGGCAGCCACTAACAATAACCATAAAGGGCTGTATTTGTTTCTATTCATAATATGGGCCTCCAAGTTGTATTTCCGGCGAATGCCTTCCCCGCAGATTGCGATAGAGGGGTAATTTTACCTGGACCTCGTTCTATCAAATAACATGCTAATTTTATGCCACAGATGGGCCATGAAAAAGCAAATAAAGGGAGTATTTTTTAGAAAGCGCCATCAAGTTGTGGCTCATAAATATGCTTGCTAAAGATTTTTTAGTCTATAAATAAAGGCAGCGCCGTAAGCAATGCTTTCTTTTGATTGATCTTTAATCACCTTATGGATACCCCCTCTGACAAGAATTAACTTTACCATATGGACTATCCCCTATCAAGGGAGAGATTTTTTATAAAAACCATCATGAAACCTCAAAAATAAGGGCTTTTTCATGAAAGAATGAAGTTGACATTAATGCACTTGAAACCCTATTATAGGGGGTTTCAAGTGCATTAATAAAATGGGTTCCATCATTATTTTTAATACCAATGAGATAACGGTAAAATCCGAGGCATAACATGTCTGAACTGAAAAAAACACCCTTATATGAAATACACAAATCGCTTGGAGCCAGACTGGTTCCTTTTGCCGGTTGGGAAATGCCTGTACAGTACAGCGGTGTTATGGATGAGCATAAAGCGGTCAGGACCAAGGCCGGAATTTTTGACGTAAGCCACATGGGGGAAATCGAGATAAAAGGGAAAGAGGCCCTCCGGTTTGTGCAAAAGGTAACAAGCAACGATGCCTCTCTTCTTTCTGCCGGACAGGCCCAGTACTCTCTTATCTGTTATCCCCATGGCGGCATTGTTGATGACACGATCGTTTACAAATTTGGTGACGAGCGCTACATGCTATGCGTTAATGCATCAAATGTGAAAAAGGATTTACACTGGCTCATTGAGCAGGACAAGGACAACTTCCATGCAGTGATAAAAGACATAAGCGGTAATTACGCCCTTATTGCATTACAAGGCCCCAAAGCGCCTGACATATTGACAAACCTTACCCAAACAAACCTTTCAACACTAAAAAGTTTTCATTTTGATTTTATTATCCTCAATGGAATAAAAACCATCGTCTCCAAAACAGGCTATACGGGAGAAGACGGTTTCGAGATATTTGTCGATCCGGACAAGGCGGCAGCTCTCTGGGAAGCTCTCATGGAAGCGGGAGGCGCTTATGGCCTCAAGCCTGCCGGACTCGGCGCAAGAGATACGCTTCGCCTTGAAATGAAATATACACTCTACGGCAATGACATCGATTCTACCACATCACCGCTTGAAGCCAATCTCGGCTGGGCCGTCAAAGTGGACAAGGGGGACTTCATAGGAAGGGAAGCGATTGTCAGGCAAAAAGAGGAAGGCGTCAAAAGAAAGCTGATCTGCATGCAGGTAAGGGGTAAAGGCATACCGAGGCAGGGTTATGAAGTTTATGCAGAGGGTAAAACCGTCGGCATCGTAACAAGCGGCACCATGTCGCCCTCTCTGGGCATAGGCGTCGCCATCGGTTATGTAGATAGGGCTTACGCAACACCGGGAACGGCAGTAGATATAATGGTAAGAGGCAAGACGATTGAAAGTGTAGTCGTTTCTCCTCCCTTTTATAAAAAATAAAATCAATGGATTAGGAGGCTTTAGTTATGAATTTCCCCTCTGAACTGAAATACACAAAAGATCATGAATGGATAAAAATCGACGGCGATACGGTCACTGTGGGTATTACCGACTATGCGCAGGATGCGCTTGGAGACATCGTTTTTCTCGAACTCCCTGAAAAAGATTCTGAATTTTCCAGGGGAGACACCTTCGGTGTTGTAGAGTCTGTAAAAGCCGTATCCGACCTTTATGCGCCGCTAAGCGGCACAGTAATCAAAACCCATGAGCCTCTCGTCGATGAACCCGAAGCGATCAATGAAGACCCCTATGAGAAGAGCTGGATGATAACGATCAAAGTCAGTAACCCGACGGAACAGGACGATCTCATGGATGCAGCTCAATATGAAGCCTACGTAAAGGAGATTTCCTGAAATTGAGGTATATTCCCGCTACCGATAAAGACCTGGAGGCCATGCTGGCCGATTCCGGCGCAGGCGCCTTTGAAGAAATCATCAGCCAGGTCCCAAAAGAAATAAGAGACAAGGCAAAACTGAAGCTCCCTCCCGAACTTGACGAACTGTCGCTCATGAGACACATGAAATCTCTAAGCGATAAAAATGCCCAAATGGACGATACTCCGACATTTCTGGGCGCCGGCGCGTATAACCATTTTATACCGGCAGCCGTAGGCCATATATTGTCAAGAGCGGAATTTTTTACAGCCTACACGCCCTACCAGCCCGAGATAAGCCAGGGAACACTTCAGGCCATTTATGAGTTCCAGACCTATGTAACCCTCCTGACAGGCATGGATGTTGCCAATGCCTCCATGTATGACGGTGCAAGCGCCCTGGCTGAAGCGGTCCTTATGGCGGTGCGAATAAAAAGGAAACGCCAAAAAGTGTTTATCTCCAGCGCCGTCCATCCCGAATACAGGGAAACAGTAAAGACCTATACAGGGGACCTGCAAATAACGATTGTTGAAATACCTTATACCGATGAAGGAAAGACGGACATTGACTGGCTTGAAAAAAACATAGACGAGGACACGGCAGCCGTTGCCCTGCAATATCCGAATTTTTTCGGTACCGTCGATGACATGAATGCCATATCGAAAATAGTTTCAGCTAAAGAGGCCCTGTTTATATCTGCGACGACAGAAATCGTCGCCCTGGGCCTTCTTAAAGCGCCTGCTGAATTTGGAGTGGACATTGCCGTTGCCGAAGGACAATCATTAGGTAATGCTGTTAATTTTGGCGGCCCCCATGTCGGTCTTTTTGCCACCAAAACAACCTATCTCAGGAATATGCCCGGAAGGCTTGTCGGTGAAACGGAAGACCTCGATGGAAAACGGGGTTATGTTCTTACCCTCTCTACAAGGGAGCAGCACATCAGGAGAGAAAAGGCAACGTCCAATATATGCTCAAATCAGTCACTTTGTGCTCTTGCTTTTACCATCCACCTTTCGCTGCTGGGCAAAAGAGGATTCAAAGAACTGGCCCAAACCAATCTCGAACTGGCTCACTATGCCAAAGAAAAAATCGCATCTCT
The DNA here is from genome assembly GCA_029860075.1 of Deltaproteobacteria bacterium. NCBI lineage: Bacteria > Pseudomonadati > Myxococcota > Myxococcia > Deltaproteobacteria bacterium. Next base: position 29,697 of record JAOUBX010000033.1, read on the forward strand.
TCCGGGATTTTCAATAAGGTTTAATTCCCCTACTTTTAATGAATTTGTTATCCAGTCCGACAAGGATGTTATTGAGCTAAACAGGAAATTGCTCAAGCGAAAAATCATCGGAGGCTTACCCTTGCAAGGATTCTATCCCGAACTTAAAAACACTCTCCTCTTTTGCGTTACGGAAAAAACAGGCAGGGAAGAGATAGAAAGGCTGGCGGAGGCACTCGGTGACATCTCATAATAATTTTAATGAATCTTCTCAGACAGAGCCACTGATCTTCGAAAGAAGCTCAGAGGGAAAAACAGGCGTTATGCTTCCTCCATCAGGTCTTGACAGGATCGACGCAACAAATATATTTCCCCAGGACTTTATGAGGGGTGAAATTGAAGATATCCCCCAGGTCAGTGAAGTTGAGGTTGTAAGACACTTTACCCGTCTTTCCCGCCTTAACTACAGTGTTGACGGCGGATTTTATCCCCTCGGCTCATGCACCATGAAATACAATCCCAAGGTCAACGAAGAAGCGGCAAAACTATCAGGCTTCACTTCTTCACACCCCTATCAGCCTCAGGAACTATCACAGGGTAACCTGCAACTCATGTATGAGTTGCAGGAAATGCTGGGAGAAATAAGCGGTCTGCCCTACGTTACCCTTCAGCCTGCTGCCGGAGCCCACGGCGAAATGGCAGGTATGATGATGATTAGAGCCTGCCATGAGGCAAGGGGCAACGCCAGATCAAAGGTCCTCATCCCCGATACGGCCCACGGAACCAATCCCGCCACATCAGCGCTTTGCGGATACCATGTTATTCCCGTTAAATCAAACGAACGGGGCGTTATTGACGCCGGTGAGATAGAAAGGCTTATGGATGAAGAAGTGGCGGCCTTAATGTTGACCAATCCGAATACGCTCGGCCTCTTCGAGGAGAATATTCTTGAAGTTGCCAATGTCGTTCACAACAAGGGCGGGCTTATTTATTGTGACGGAGCAAATATGAATGCCCTCATGGGAATTGCCAGGCCGGGAGACATGGGTGTCGATGTGCTGCACATTAATCTTCATAAAACCTTTTCCACGCCTCATGGCGGTGGAGGACCGGGCTCCGGTCCTGTCTGCGTAACTGAAGAGCTGGCACCCTATCTTCCTTTTCCCCTGGCAGAAGAAAAAGAGGGGCTCTATAATCTTAACCATAACAGGCCTGACTCTATCGGCAAGATTAAAAGCTTCTATGGAAACTTCGGCATACTGGTAAGGGCCTATGCCTATATCAAATCCATGGGTGGCGAGGGACTGGAGAGGGTCAGCAAGACAGCGCTCGTCAATGCAAACTATATTAAGGAAAGATTGCGCCACCATTTTGATATTCCCTATGACCGTCCCTGCATGCATGAATGTGTCTTAAGCGATAAAAAACAGACACCTTATTCGGTAAAAACGCTTGATATTGCAAAAAGACTTATCGATTACGGATTTCATCCGCCGACAATCTATTTCCCGCTCGTTGTTCAAGGCGCCATTATGATCGAACCAACAGAAACGGAACCGAGGAGAGCCATTGATAATTTTTGTGATGCCATGATAGGCATTGCCAATGAAGCCAGGGAAAATCCTGAAATCCTTAAAATGGCCCCGCAAAATGTGAATTTCAGAAGGTTGGATGAAGTGAAGGCGGCAAGGTCGCCTAAACTTCGCTGGTCAAAAGAAGGTTAGATCAGGAACCTGTCGTACCTGGAAAATTGCAGCAAGAAAAAGCCCTTTTTAGTCAGATTATTTGATTAAATGAGGCGGATATTGAATGTATTTAACGAATTTAATCGGATAAGCTGGCCCAAAGGGGGACTTTCACAGCAGATTTGCCCTAAACCCGACAGGCCCCTGGCTCAATTATCATTCCGCCCCCATTGAGATATAGTCGAGAGTAAAGCTGATTTTAAAGCTCACCGAGGCATATTGCTCCCCCCCCATATGAACAATTAAAACATCTTCCGCATTATCAAATGAGGGAAAGGGCTCGGATTTTCTTATTGCCCTCAGGGCGCCGTCATCAAGAATGGGATAACCCGAAGAACGCTTTATATTAACATCCATAGAATCTCCATCTTTGGATATAAGAAAAGAAACAGAAACATTTCCTTCTATGCGGTTTATTTTGGCGGCAGGCGGATATTTCAGGTTCTTGACTACAAGAGCTTTTATAAGCTCCATGTAGGATTGTCCGGCCGGCACAGGCGCTCCCGCCTTAGCCCCTCCTGTTGTATTGTTCACAGCTTTTGCGGGCGCTTTTTTTTCAGCATCGTCAGAGGTACTTGAATAAACCGTTTTTTCCGGCTTCTGTGCCTTCTTTTCAACAACCTTTTCCCTGGAAGTTTTTTCTTTGGGGGGGATACTTTTTGCTTTTACCGGAGAGGGTTCACTTGTTACGACTTTTTTGACAGGCTCCGGCGCAGCCTCAACAGAAGGGGGAAGGGGCTCTGCAACGGGAGGCGCCGGTGGTTCTTCCTTAACGATCTCTTTGGGAGGTGGCGGAGGGGGAGAAGGAGTTTCTTCGATTTCAGCTTCCTCCCTGACCTTTAAAAGCTCTTCTTCTTTCTTCTCTTTATCCTCTTTTTCCTTTGTAAGTTCTTCACCTTTTGATTCCCTGTCAGCCTTTCCAAGAAGCAAAACCTCGTAGTTTTTCTTTATTATGCCCGGCGTTCGATAGAGGGGAGCAAGTTGCGAAAAGAAAATAAAGAGAAATATGTGTACGATAATAGAGACGATTAAAGCGGTAAGCAGTTTATCCTGCCTGATGTCATGGTCTCTATCTACACTGAGAATACTCATCTATCTCGACGAAAGTTATAAATCAATCCCTTCTCTGCTTGCCAAGGAAGGGATTTCCATGGAAGTATTTATACCTCATAAGCCCTTCAAAACCGTGACAGTCCTTGCATACATTAGATGCGCTTTTCAGCCTCAGGAAACTATTCCTGTTGTTTCCTTCCGCCCCTTTACCACTCCCCTTCACAAGGCTTCCCGTCTGCCATAAATGGGGATTATGGCAGGTAGGACAAGCTATAATGCCCGTTTGCACTTCACGGCCCGAAATATCATAAAGAGGCGCGTAGTTTGAATCCTCAGGTTTGGTAACTTCGCTGACAACGATATCCCGGGGATGTCTGAATCGCTTTATCCCCTTTTGGGCCGCAATCCCCTGACTGGAATGGCAACCAAGACAGGTCTGCTCCGCTATCAACTCACTTTGTGAGCTAAAATCTCTGGCCCAGAGTTTATAACCACTCTTGGCTCCGCCATGAGGCACATGGCAAGCGCTGCAAACCCCGCTGTCGGCAACAGTCTCTCCCCGTTTGTTTTTCTGCTCCGGAGCAGTGACAGACATATCGTGATCTGTTTTTGAAACATAGCGTTTTTCGGTATGACAGGTAGTACAAAGTGAAGATTCGGGCAGGTTCGACTTTCTAAGGAAACTGTTTCCACCATTGCCTTCTATTTTTTTACCCGTTCCCGGCTCGGCCCTGGAGGGGTCCCATCTATGAACATCGTGACAAGTGGAACAGGTAATGTCACCACTGCTTGTTTTCGTTCCCAGTTTGTCATAAAGCGGGAATTTGGTTTCTATATGATAATCAACACCCTCCTTATAAAAGCGTGATGTCTCCCTCTTAAGCGTCGCTTTGGCATCAGAAACCTTTTTATTCATGGGATGATTGGTTACCGTGCTGATAATCTTTTTACGGGCTGCTTTTCTGGGAGAATGACAGCCCGTACACAAGGCCTCAATCCGATTCTCACCCGGGCCGACTCCACGTCCCCAGAGCTTGTTCCCCCAGGCATTATGGACTTTATGACAGGCGCCGCAAATCCCTGAATCCGCCACCTTTTCACGTGACATATTTTTAACTTTGGGCGCCGTTACGTTCAGATCATGATCAGTACCGACAATAAGCGATTTTTCCTTATGGCAGGCGGCACAGAGAGTAACGGAATCATCATAGGGCACCCGGAGGAAACTATTGAACCTGTCCCCTTCTATCTTTCGTTTTCCCGGGCCTTTTTCCTTTTCCGGTTCCCATTTATGGACATTATGACAGGTAGAGCAGGTTACAAATCCCGAATCATTTTTTCTCCCCTCTCCATTAAAAAGCGGGAGCATATTCTTCATCGTGGGAATAATATTGGGACGTTTGCCTAAGGGATGACTGACAAAACCTGTCTTTTTATCTTCGGCAACATTCTTATCGGAATGACATGAAGAACAAAGCACTTCAATAACATCCCCCTCACCGGCAAGATTTCTTGACCAGAGTTTTTTAGAACGTCCATTGTGGGGCGTATGACAGGCACCACAGGTACCAGACTCACTGACCGTCTCCCTGTTGGCATTCTTCGATGAAGGCGCCGTAAGACCAAGGTCATGCTTTGTTTCCTTGACGGTAAACTTATCTTTATGACAAACGTTACAAAGCTCATCTGTCTTGCCTATTTTCTTCCTTAAGAAACTATTGTTACCATCGCCTTCAACTTTCTTCCCCCCCTTATCATTATTTGAAGGAGACCAGCGGTGAACATCATGGCAGCTTGAACAATCAACGGCCCCTTTTTTCCAGAGACTGCCGTCACCGGCATAAAGGGGAAGGTCAATCTCTTCCTCATCAACAACTTTTGGAATAACGCCGAGAGGATGAGTTTCAACACCCGTCGTCTTTTCCCCGGCCTCTTTATCATCGGCATGACAGGAGGTGCAAAGCACTTCAACATTACCATCACCACTGCCGGGTTCCCTAACCCAAAGCTTCCCTGCAACGGCATTGTGCGGCGTATGGCAAGCGCCGCAGGTACCTGACTTTTTAAGGTTTTGACCTTTTATATTGATAGCATCGGGAACCACTTCATTCATATCATGTTTTGTTTCCAGCAGAGTCTCTTTATCGGTGTGACATGTACGGCATAGCAAGCTGTCGCCACCGGCGGACTTCCTGAGGAAACTGTTCTCTCCGTCACCGGCAACATCCTTTTCTCCCCTCTCATCAGAATCAGGAGACCAGCGGTGGACGTTATGACAGCTTGGACAGGTCACTTTACCTTTGACGCTCTTCGCGCCGGTCTTCGTATAAAGCGGAAGAGAAAGGGAAGTATAGTTCCCGCTAATAGCTACATCTACGGGGTGAGTTATTTCTCCGGTGAGAGCCTTTTTAGCAACCTTTTCTTTATCATGACAGCTAAAACAGAGGTCTTCCATCTTATTGCCGGTCACAGCCCGGGACCACATTTTGAATGAATTCCCCTTGTGCATATGATGGCAGGCGCTGCATGTTCCTTTCTCACCGGCCTTTACGGCATCACTGTTTTCTTCGTCGGGGTAAAACTTTGCAATATCGTGCTTCGTCTCATAAATTGTCTTCTTCGAGGTATGACAGGTAACACAAAGGGCTCCTTTTACGTTAGCATTCTGAAGAAGATGATTGTCCTTAGTCCCGTTATGCGGCGTATGGCAGGTTATACAGTTAATCCTGCCGTCATAACTCAGGTAAGGCTTTTTCCCGTTATCCCATTTTTCAGGAAGTCTGGCCTCTTCCATTAGAGGAACATCAACGGGATGGCTAAACCTTCTTTTGGAATCTTCCTCGGCAAGGGCAGGTTTTTTTGTATGACAGGTCTCACATAGCTGGGAATGAGTAAGGCTTCCTTTACTGTTGGGTATAACAAGAAAATGCTCGTTTGTACTGCCATGAGGCGTATGGCAGGTCTGGCAGATAACCGTATCATTGCTGCCCAGTTTTCCACCGTTGTTTACAATTTTACGGGGAATCTTTTTGAGCTTGACATCAATGGGATGGTTGCCCATCTTGGGACCACCTTTTTTGTTTCTGTGGCACCTTTTACACATTAGTGAATTAACATTTGCCTCACGGAGGAAGATGGTTTCCGCCATTCCCGGTTTCGTATTAACACCATGGGCTGAATGGCAGGTTGCGCACTGGATCCTTCCTTCCTTGTCAAGGGGGTACTCTTCAGGAACGGAAACATTGGCAGAAGGCTTGACACCCGTTTTATGTCTGCTCGTTTCCCAGACTTTCAGCCTCGAATCGCCAACGGAACCATCATGGCAGCTGTAACACATCATCTCGTTAGCAACAAGCTTTTCTTTTGGATAGTCCGTTAAATCCGTCGATTGCCCCTGACGATAGAAGACATCGATCCAGTTAATATGGCACATGGCACACTCTTTAGCGGAGTTAACGCCACCGCCGGTTTCCGCAAATGCCGGCAATGGAGATAGAAACAATAATAAGAGGACAGGAAGCTTTAAAACAGAAAAGAGACTGTTCGAGGAGTATTTAGATTTGAATTTTAAGTCTGCAGTTTCTTTCATTTTAACTCGAAGACACTTACCTTATGGGCAAACTGCTCAACAACATAAAGACGATCATCTTTGTCAAAGGAAATTCTTATGGGAGTGATAAATTTCTTAATACCATTTTTTTCATCTCCGATTAGAGCAAGAAAGTTACCATCGCTATCAAATGCCTGGATAACGCCGAGAAAGCTGTCACTTACATAGATCCTTCCTTTAGAATCGACGGCAACACCCTTTGGCCTGAAATACTGACCGCTATCAACTCCCCACTCGCCCACATCAACGGTGAAGCGTCCCTCCGGGCTCAACACCCTTACCCTCGTGTTGATAACATCAACGACATAGACGTTACCCTTCCTGTCAATATCAAGCGTAAAGGGCCATCTGAGATCGACTTTTATCTTTCCCAGCCCCATTTCACCGATGGATCGAACAAAGCGTTTTCTTCTGAGATTATAGGTATAGATGACATGGTTTTCATTATCCACCATGTACAGGAGTTTCCTTCTCTTATCGACAACAGTATCGGTAGGGTCCGGATTTTTTGTTCCTTCAGGCGGAACCTGGATCTCATAGAGAAAATCACCTTTGGGAGAGAGGGCCACTATCCTGTGGTTTCCACTGTCAGCAACATAGACGTTTCCTTTCCTGTCCAGGCTGAGGCCAAGAGGCATATCGAATTCTCCCTCGCCGCTACCTCCTTTTCCAAATTCATAGAGATATTCACCCTGGCCGTCGAAAACGACAACCCGGTTATTGACCCCGTCAAGGACGTAAGCAAGGCCATCTTCCGAGATAGCTACATCGCTCGGATGTTTAAAGCGGTCTTCCTTCTTTTCAATGGTAAAAAGATACTTGAGTTCCTGATATTTAGGTTTTGCATAGCTTAACCTTATATCAGGGAAAAGGAGAACGGATAAAAGTACAATAGCAAATAAAGGTTTTATTTTCATGAGGTTGACTGCCTAACAGAACGTTTGCTTCATATAATAGAGCTTTGTTCAGGACTAGTCAAGAAAATGGAGCGCTTCTTATTACCGGTGGGTCTTAAAACAAGGTCACTTGAATTTAACTTCCAGCCTCAATGTCTTGTCTTCCTGAACCTCAACACCCCTCAGCCATTTTTCCTGGCCCATATAGTGTATTTTTACGTCATACTTTCCGGAAAAAAGATCCATCTCAGCAGGAAATGTTTCCGTCATATCGATCTTTTCGCCGGTACTTGCATTATATATTTCACACCACCATTGAGGCTTTTTTAATTTTCTCTTTTTGCCAAAAATCTGCTTTTTGCCACTAAATGTCTTAACAATCATTGAACCTTTCGCAAAACTAACCGTTTCCTTATGACGCTTTCCCTCTTTAATTCTCACGTTTTTAAGCAGGCGTTCAGCATTACCATATTTCAATTTTACGTCATATATGCCGGCAGGCAAATGAAATTGAGCAGGAAAATTATGTGTACTTTCCAGGAGCAGTTCATCGCCCGCCCTGAAAACTCTTGCACCCCATAAATATCCGTACCTGGTCTGCATATACTCCCTGACCTCTTCTCCTGTCGGACCGAGTACTTTGATCTCCATATTATAGGCCACGTTTCCCTCTATGCGATTAAGTGCTTTTTTAAAATCCGTCGCCTTGGCTGCACCGTAAAATTGCCCCCCCGATTGCGAGGCGAGGCATTTGAGTTTTTCCATAGATTCAAGATCGGGGAGCATAAAACCGAGCACATGAAACCGGGCGGACTTCCCCCTCGCTCTCAACATGCGATACTTAACGCAGGGGTCAGATTTGCAGGCCTTTCTTCCGCTAATATAGAAAACCTTGTCATTATCTGCATTTAGTCCCTTTATGGCATCACCAAGAGATTTTTTAAAAATAACTTCTGCAGGAACAATCTTCATCAGTTCAAGGGCATTTTTCCTTGCTTCTTCCACTTTAAAAGCACTTCTTGCAGGATCCTCGCAGGAATCTCCATCGTAAAAATAGACCTTGAGATCATCAAACATTCCCCTGTTCTTCTTCAGAAATTTCCCCACTTCTCTAGAGGCAAAATCGAGTTTACTGTATCCATTTACTTCTTCATCAGTCATCCAACCCGATGAATCCATGAGAACAACCATCCTCGATGCAGACGCCTGCAAAGGCAAAGCAAGGAAGAGGAGAAAAATAAATGTTAATTTGACGATAGGCCTAGAAATCATCACTCTGTGGCACATTACCTGTTTCCCCCGGCATTAAGAATTTAGGTATATAAAAAGCTTTGTACTTCTGAACCATTCCGACAACCTCCGTTCCTGTCAGATCATTAACACGGTGACGGGGATAGCCAAGCCTGGCAAAGGGTAGATAAGGTTCATCAGGCTGGTGACAGCCGTCACAGAGAAGCGGCTGGTCATTAACTATTCTGTGTATAACCTTCTTCATTTTAGATTGCTGTGTCGGTGCGAGAAGGTCTTTTTTCTTCAAATATTCTTCGGCAAATTCCTTCTCCTTTTCCCCGTTAAGGAACCGGAATTTTTCTCCTTTTACAGTACCGGGAGCAATCTTGGCACCATAGTTACCATACCTGTCAATTTCAGTAGCAACCAGCCCCGGAGGATTACCAATTGCCTTTCCTGTCTTTTTATCATACCAGCGGAAAGTCCATGCCTCTTTCCCTTCAGGAGGCTGAATATGGCAGGTTTCACAGGCAAGATAAAAGGCATGCATATTCAGGAAGGCACGGATGGCCTTGGCCTTGTCATGGGGAACATCACCATGACACCTGATACATACACTTTGCGTATCGAACTCTACTGAAAATCCGGTATGGTGGAAATGACCCTTTACATACTGCTCTTTGATAACCCGGTATCCAAGATCAGTTTCCGCCGTCTGTGACTGCTCTGAAAGCATTTTCTGAAAGAGTTTTTCCTCTTCCGAAGTGCCGTCGTCAAGCTGCTCTTCATGAGCTGCATCATGATCATCATGCAGGTAATGGCCGAAGATAACAGGGAATATAAAGGTCCCATACCAGATGGTAAATGCCATCAGGGCTACCGTGTAGAGTTTAAAAATTATTTTCTTAAAAATATCCATGATATTAAATAAATCCTCCGTTAGTGCTGTGGTTTTATCTGGTCTTCAAGGCCTTCTTCTTTCATGGTCCTTTCATACTCGGCATAGTGCTCATGCATCATATCGGCTTCCGTAAGATAGCCCGTTAAAAAAACGGTTCCCATGGGGAATTTTTCTGGTGAATAATGAACGTTATACCAGTGAACAAAGAAAAGAAACAGGGCAGCCAACAGGGCCTCATCGGTGTGCATGATGTAACTTATGTTAAATGCGACACCGGGCAGGTAATGGCTGAAAAAATCCCTCTGCCAGAGAATTACGCCGGCAGGACCGAGAACAGGAATACCCCAGTAAGGAGCAATATAATCAAACTTCTCTTTCCATGACATTCTGTCGTACTTTACCGGCTTGTTCGTAATATAGAAGAGGTACTTGAGGTGCTGAACCAGATCTTTGCCGTCCTGCAAATTGGGCAGCATTTCCTGTGTCAGGAGCGCATGTAAAAAGGAGACGGGGTTCAATCTTCTTTCGGCAAGCAGCTTTTTTACCCTGTTTTTATAAAAGTGACTCATCCAATAGAGGGTGTGATAAACAAAGAGCATAAGCAGTATTGTGCCGGCCGTACGGTGTATAGTCGGCGCAACTTCTATACCACCAAAAAAATTGTAGAGCGGCTTTGCCCACCATTTGTCATGAAATTTCAGCGGAAATCCCGTTAAAGACAGGGTAATCACTGTTGAAAACAAGACAATATGCTGAAGCCTTTGATGCAAGGAAAAGCGGAAAAAATACCTCTTTCCGTTTCTCTCAATAATTCTTGGATACTTCCGTGATGACATTATTTATCCTCCCTATGTCCGTCCCTAATAGTACGCTTCCTAAAGTTATTATTTCTTTTCTTTCCCGCTAGTGATCCTTACTCTTAAAGAGAGAGGCATGCGGGAAAAACCTCCTCACAAGTTCCAGGAAGATGACACTCAGGAAAAAATACATGGTGCCCCCCGTGAGGAAGGTAAAGAATAAAAGCAGGTAATACTCGATGGGATACTTTTCCGGATCATCGTAGGTTACATGAACATGGTAACCGGCCAGGTTTTCTCCGGCATTAACATGACAATCCTTAACCCTGCAAGTCATACTCCTGTTCTCTTTATTAACAGCAGCAGTAGGCGATGACTTGGATTCGATGAGGTGCACGTTATCTCCCGGCCTGATATGACAATCTACACAGTCAGGCGTTCTTTCCGAACCATGATTAACAGCCTTGCCATGGAAGGTTTCAAAATAGGATGAAACCACATCGTCAAGATTGTGCCGCTTCTGAAATGCCTTGTCTCCATGACATCTGGCACACACGGAAACAATCTCACGGGGCGTTCTTGTTTTCTGGAGCCTTGAAGTTACGTGGGTATAGAATATATCGGCAAATCTGCCCGTCCTGTGGCAGGTCTTACAGCGGGCAATAGCTCTTTCGGAAACACCGGGCTTACTTCCCTTAAAAAATGAGAGAGGCCTGTAAATGGGCTGTTCATGACAATCCTTACAGTGAGGATAGTCTTCGGCGAGTTCTTTTAGATTACCGTCCTTATCATACTTTGAGTGGGCGCTCTGAAATAAATTATCTTCAATCGATTGATGAGAAAACCTTCTCTGGCCTGATGGCTCGATAATGTGGCATTCGATGGTACAGTTAACCTTCTGGGCAGGCTCATGAGGGACAACGTTAATGTCGCGGTGACAGTCATTACATTTGACTTTACCATGAGGACTGAGGGAAAACATGTTGTGATTGATAAAGAAGAGTCTGAATTTACCTGTTTCATCAATCCTGCTTAACCCCCTGTATTTGTGACAAAGAATACAGTTAAGCTCGTCTGCCGCCTTGACTTCGCCAGAAACCGACAATGAGCCAAAGATGACCAAGAAAATAAGTAGTGCTTTTATAATGACTGATTTTCCCACTTGTTCGCCTCTTTCTTGCTGTCTATAATATTTTGTTAGATTATTGCTGACTTATAAAACGAAGTGAATCCTAAAGGAGGACACACTAAAATCGATGCACATAATGAGCAATAGTTATGCCAAGTATCGCAAACAACTAAAATCGGCGCCTAACTATCGGAAAGAAAAGAACTATTTACAAAGGCGGGGCTGGTGTTGAAAATGTCGAAGAAAGGCTTTTTTGTCATAAATAAATGACAAAAAAATTGCAGAACAGCATTAATGTTTAAATTTCAACGACTTAAAGATGGCAACACAAAAAAGAGACAGGTGTCATAAAATTATGACAATCCTGGAAGGACTAAGCTTCATTTCTTCTTAATCCATGCCGGTTTATTTTTATATAAAGGTTTTGCCGTTTAATACCGGTAATCTCTGAAGCCTTACTGATATTACCATTGGTTTTCTTAAGTATTTCCTCAAGATAGAGTTTTTCGAAGTGATCTTTAGCCTCCTGAAAAGGTAGATCGGAATGAATAGAGGCCGGAATAGATTGAATTCGCTCTTTAAAAAGATGGGGCGGAAGATCATAGGGCTCTATTTTATCACCCTGCTTTAGTGCAACAACCCTTTCGACAAGATTTTCCATCTCTCTCACATTTCCTTTCCAGTCATACTCTTCCATCAACTCTATCGTTTCGAGGGAAAAGGGACCAACAGACTTGCCAAGCTTATTATTCATTTGCTTGAGGAAGTAATTAGCGAGAAAAGGAATATCATCCTTTCTTTCCCTGAGAGGGGGCAGATTAAGAGGAATAACATTAATCCTATAAAAGAGATCTTCTCTAAAGCGACCCTCTGCGACCTCTTTTTCCATGTCGTCATTACTGGCGGCGATGAGTCTAAAATCGGTCTTTCGCCGGGCCGTCTCCCCAATTCTTGAAAACTCCTTCTCCTGGAGCACACGAAGCAGGCTCGTTTGCAGCTTAAGGCTGGTTCCTGTGATTTCATCAAGGAAAATGGTTCCTCCATCAGCTTCTTCGAAATAACCCGGTGTCGTCTTAACGGCCCCAGTAAAAGCACCTTTTTCAAACCCGAAAAGAGAACTTTCAAGAAGGCTTTCCGTAAGGGCCCCGCAATTAATGGCAATAAATTTTTTGTCTGCCCGCTCGCTGTTTTGATGGATTGTTTTGGCAAGAAGCTCCTTTCCCGTCCCGGTTTCACCATGAACAAGTATCGTTGAATGAAGGGGGGCCACCTTTTTGACGAGATCCATTATTTCGACCATTGCCTTGCTTTTGCCCACAACCCCTTCAAAGGAAAGACCCCTGTCAAGCCTGTCCCGCAAATATCGGTTTTCATCTTCCAGAAGCTTCTCCTTGAGAGCACGCTCAATGAGAAGCTCTACCTCGTCAAGATTATTAAAGGGTTTCGTAATGTAATGAAAAGCGCCCAGCCGCATTGCAGTAACCGCTTCTTCAACAGTTCCAAATCCCGTCATCATAATGACGGCAACATTGCTTTCCAGTGATTTTAACTTTTCCAGCACCTGAAGGCCGCTAAGTCCCGGCATTCTCTGGTCCAGAAGAACCACATCGGCAGCCGTTTCCTGAAAAGTCTCAATGGCTTCATTACCGTTTTTTGCAACGATCACATTATAACCTTTACCTCCGAGAAGTTTCCTGATCAGTGTGCAGGTATAGTCTTCATCATCGACAATGAGAATGGTTTTATTTCTATTATCCATAAAATATTATCCCTGATTTATTCTGCCGCAGGCAGGGTGATGGAAAATGTCGTCCCATCACCGGCCTTGCTGCTTGCCCAGATCTTACCATTATGCCTTACAACAATGTTAGATACAACACTAAGACCGAGCCCTGTCCCTCCTTTATCTCTTTTCGTTGTAAAAAATGGAGAAAAAATATGAGGCAGGTTTTCCTGCTCAATACCGGGACCGGTATCTTTAAAGGTAATCTTGACGAGTCCATTTTCATTAAGCAAAGTTTTAATAGCAAGGGTGCCCTCTTTATTCATTGCTTCACGGGCATTATTGATGATATTAAAAAAGACCTGTATCATGAGCGTTGAATCTACCTTAACAGGGGGCAGATTTTCAGTATAGTTCTTTATCAGTTCTATTTCACTCAGTCCCATCTGCTGTTCGATGAGAAGAAGGCTGTCATCAATCAGCTCATTGCAATCGACTACCTTCCATTCGAATGCAGAGGGCCTTGTAAATTCAAGCAGTTTTTTTATGGTTGCTTTGCATGTAAGGCCGGCCTTTTCGATGATCTCCAGTTCTTCACGAACGGGATTTTCCTTACCGAGCTGTTTCAGTGCAAGCTGCGCATAGTTAACAACACCGACAAGAGGATTATTAATCTGGTGCGCTATTTCTCCAAGCAGCTCTCCCAGCGTGGAGAGCTTTTCCATCTGAATGACCTGCTCCTCCATTTTTTTCTGTTCTGTAACAACTTTGGCATACTCAATAAAACCTCTTACATTGCCGTCATCATCAAGCATGGGGAATGTTGATATATGGAAGATCTCTTCGTTGAGTGAATTTTTAATCTCGATGGAGGCCGATTTATGAGTGAGTGCCGTCTCATGGGCAACGCATTCCCGGCAGGGGTCATGGATTCCCTTAAAAAGTTGATGGCATTTTTCATTAATAATCCTTTCCTGGCTAAGCTTGAAAACTTTCAGGGCTGCCCGGTTTGCCATTATGACCAGGTGATCGAGGTCTCTCACAATGATTATATCCGTAACGGCATCAAAGATAGCCTGGATTTCATCGCGGCTCCTTTTAAGTTCCAGTGTTCTCTCTTCGACCATCTTTTCAAGGTCTTTACCAAATTCCTTGACCTCTTTATAGAGCTGAGCCTTTTCAACAGCTACACCTATCTGGTGGCCAATAGATGAGAGAAGATCTTTCTCATCCTGGGGAAAGTAGCGTTTATTATCGGGGTAGATAAGCTCAATAAGGCCAATAACTTCGTTCCTTGAAACGATGGGGATGCGTACACAGGCACCGGCCGACGCCTGGTCTTCACCATAAAAGCTGAAAGACATTGGCTCCGTATATCCTCCCGCAATTACATTAATGCGCTCTTTTTCCCCTGCAGCAATAATCTTTTCAGCAATACTATCGGACATCCCTTCATAAACTGAATAACGAAGTTCCTTATTCTCTTTACTGACAAGAAAGATGATACCTGCCCGGGCACCCAAAAGTTCAATAACTTTCATGAGTGCATTTTTGAGGATTAGCTCCAGGTTTAAGGATTGACTCACCGTCAGGGCAACGGCATTCATGGCGGAAAGTTCTTCATTAAGTTTCTCAATCCCTTCGGTCATCGACTTTTGCTCTTTATAGGCCCTGAAGAAAAAGCCGAAAAAAGAAAGGTAGAAGATGAGGCCTCCTGCTGCCGACATTTGCCAGATCAGGGTTTTCCCTCTTTTGAGATTGTCAAAAAAAGTGGCGGACGATTTGTAAGCAGCAATAACTCCGACCGTATCACGCCCCTCCTTAATGGGAACATAGATTTCCAGAAGTTCATCATAGCCCTGAAGGTGTGAATCTTCACTTCGTCTT
>JAOUBX010000034.1 GCA_029860075.1 Deltaproteobacteria bacterium
GATTTGGCGTAATCTTTGAGGTCTGCGGCAAGTTCCCCCACCTGGATGTGATTTACCAGTGTTCTGTGCTGGTTTGTAACAACGGCTATGGAAATAGTCATTATGGGGAAGTTTGTTTTTTCCCCCCGGCGTGTTTTCCCCTCTATGTGACCCTGTGCAATATCTTCGGCATCATAAAAATCAATGATCATTTCATCAAAATTGCTGATGACTGTTTCACATAGTTCACAATGGCGTTCAGGCGTGGTAATAACGACGAAATCATCTCCTCCTATATGCCCGACAAAATCTTCTGTATGTCCCATGGAAATGACACTCTGTTCCACCACATTGGCTGTTGCCTTTATCACCTCACTTCCTCTTGCGTAGCCATAGCGGTCATTGAATGCCTTGAAATGATCGAGATCGAGATAGCAGAATGAAAAAAACTCCTTCCTTGCTATCTTTTTTTCCAGCAGATTTTCTATTGCCGTGTTCCCGGGAAGGTAGGTAAGCGGACTTGCATCGAGATGCAGTTTTTTTAATCTTTTCAGCTCATAGGACATATTTCCGAAGGCGTCCGTCAACTCCCCGATTTCATCTTTGCTTTTAACAAGGAGTGTTGTTTCAAAGCTTCCCCCTGAAATCTGGCTAATGGCGGCCTTTAAGCGTGTAAAGGAGGAGGAGATGTAGTGGGTGATGAACATGGCGCCGCCAATGCCGAGGAGAACACTTAAGAGGCATAGGAAAAAGACGACACTAAAAGCCTCGATTCCCATTCTGGAAGTGGTTGATGTTTTTTCATCAAGATCATTACGGGCCCTATTGTTTATGTCATTGATGATCCTGATGATTTCTTCCTGTTTTTTTCTTATCTCCTCTTCAACTTGTTCTGTTTTCCGGGGGGAGTTTTCTTCACTAAAGGTAAACCACTTCTGAAAAAGTTTATTATACTCTTCATCCAGTTCAGAGAGGGGACTTTGCTTAAACCCCAGTTTTGCCGACAGTTCATTAAAGCTGGAGAGCTCTTTTTTAAACTCTTCGCTCCTTTCAAAAAAGAGCGGTTTCAACTCCGGTGTTTTTAAAATGATATATCTTTTCCCGTATTGTTCCCGGGCTAAAAGGTGATCCAGCATTTTTTCACTGGTATTGATCAGGCTGATATCCGCCCTTATAACGCTGTCGTTAATATAGTTCAGCTTGTAGAGGACTGAAAGGGTATAGGCTGCTGTGAAGATAGTCAGCGCCGATAGGGGAAGATAGCCGAGCAGCATTTTTTTTGTTATGCTGAGATCAAGGAAGGTTCTTTTTATTTTTGTCAGACCGGGGTCTGCTTTTTTATTTGTTGAAAATTCCATGGTGGCAATTATAGCAGACTGTGAAGCGGAATTGGATAGATAATGTGTTTGCAGGAAAAGGTAAGGCATTTCAAATAAAAAGGGGCATCACCTGATGCCCCTTGCAAGAATTTCTCTGTTTTCTTTTATGATGCGGACGCTGCCTGTGGAAGCAGGTTTCCAGCCGCTTCAAGGGCTTTGTCAAAGTCAGGGTTGTCAACCATTTCAGGGACAACTTCAACGTAGCGGATAGTATTCTCTGCATCAATTACAAAAATGGCCCTTGCATGAAGTCTCAGTTCCTTGATAAGCACGCCGTAGGCCTCACCGAAAGAACCGTCTCTGTGGTCAGACAGTGCAGTGACTTTTTCAATCCCTGCTGTTGTGCAGAATCTGGCGATTGCAAAAGGAAGGTCCATACTGATATTGGCAATAGTAACATTATCTCCCAGTTTTGCCGCTTCTTCATTAAACTTTCTTGCCTGCGCATCACAAACAGGTGTGTCGAGAGAGGGTGTAATGCTGAGTATTTTTACGCTGCCTTTAAGGTCAGCCAGTGTTACAGGCTGGAGTCCTTTGTCAAGTACCGTAAAGTCAGGCGCCCTGTCTCCCGCTTTTAGTTCCGGCCCAATAAGCGTTACCCCATTACCTTTAACTGTTATTGCATTTTTTCTTTCCATAGTAACTATCTCCTCCTAAAAATTTAATCTGGTTTTTTTAAACTTATTCATTAGATTGCCAGGCATGCATTTGGGTGCAAATTTTTTTTAAAGCCTCAAAATTCCGCCTCAAATTAAGGGGCCTGCCAGATCGGTTTTATCCTTTTTTTCCTGTAATTTAAGCATGCTTTTGCCTGCTTTGCAAAAGACTATTTTTGAATGGCCTTATTTATAAAAAAAACATTTAGACTTTGACTCTTCATTTTTTTTTGTTATGATCAAAAAAATGCAATCAATTTAGAAGTTTATGCTTTTTATCTTTCCCTTTATGTGGTATAAACGAAAAAATAATAATACTGTGAGAGGTACTATGAAAAAGATTTTACTAGTTATAGTTGCAATCCTTTTTTCTTTCTCCACATTAGCCAAGGCTGATACGCCGAGCCTGTCAGGTCCCGCCGGCCTTATATTAACACGGTCTGCAGATGTTCTGGACAAGGGCGAACATCATTTAAGCTTATTTACGGTACAGGACAGCTATGAAGTGGATATTCCCGGCAATGAAAGGGATGTTGTCGATAAAACGAATATAGGCGCATTCCAGTTTCTCTTTCTTGAAAACCTGGAGATTGGCGTTACGGGCGCTACCATGCAGCCGGACTCTGATAATGTTAAGTCATGGAAGACAAATTATGTTAATGGCTTTGGTAAAGTAAGACTTGCAGGCGGCAGGGAAAAGGGATACGGCATTACCGCTTCCGGCTATGGATCAATGAACAGCAGAAAGAAAGACCCTGTATACAGCAGCGGTGAAGATATTTATGCCGGTGAATTAAATGTCAGCTTTTTCGGCCGTATTACCAACCTGCATCTTTCCGGTGGGACGGGCCAGGAGGATGTGAGAGTTTTTACCACTTTATCGAGTACTTTTGTTTCTGCAAAGTATTCCTATGTATCTGCCGCTTTCGAGATAGCTCCTTCCGATGATCTGTCAGTGGCTCTCGAATGGCAGGGCAAAAGAATCAATGAAAAGGGTGGCGTTGCTCATATTAGTGAAACGAGCCACCTTGTTATGCTGGCTATAAAGTATTCATTCAGCAATCTGACCCTCAGTGTGGCCGGCGCCCTTGAGACGCCTGACAAAGATGCCGATCCCGATTATTTGCATGCCAAATACCTTGCCGGATTAAGCTATGGTTACAACACGCCCCCAAAAGCGCTCCCCAAAGCAAGGAAGGCAAAAGAACATCCTTTGACGGCGCCTATCAGCAGCCTGTCTCAGGAAGTTGAGGAATTAAGGCGTGAGATAGAGAGCTTGAAAGAGAGCAAGGCAAAGCTTACAGAAGAAGAGGCAATGGCGCAGCCTGGTGTTATGGAAGCGCCTCAGCCGGAAGCTATTGAGGAAGTTCCCGTGGCAGATACTGAGTTAGTTGAAGCCGAAGCAGGGGCTCCCATGATTGTCATTGCTGATAATCCCTACAATTATCTCCGGGTAGAGGTGATTAATGTATCGGGAATGGCCGGTCTTGGTGAAACGGTTGCAAATTTTCTTAAGGAAAAAGGATACAACGTAAGCAAAGTTTCAGATCTTGAAGTTCATGACAAGGGGAAAACCTATATCCTCCATAAGAAAAAATTCATCAATGAGGGGGTTATGGTTGCCAGGGCTATTCCGAAAGACCAGGATGTTCTTCCTGCTAAAAAACTCCCTGCCAATATTCATGTCAGGGTTGTTGCAGGCGCAGATATTGCCTTCCTGATGGAATAGGCTATTAATCAGATATATGTTAGAAGAGGGGCGGCGATAACTGCCCCTCTTTTTTTATGTGCTGCTTCTAAAGCGCTCCGCCTTAGCGGACATTGCTCATAGAAAGTATCAATCTAAAAACCGTACCTCACTCTAATATAAGCATTATCGTTTCTATCGAGCTGACCGAAGAAGGTGTGGTCATCTTCCCCTTTAAAGACGTTTCCTCCAAGGGTTGTGCTCAGATTGTCGGTAAACTTGTAACTTACCTGGGGCCTTAAGTGGTAATCCTTATCAGAAGGCGAGTAAAAGGAAAAGAGGCTTAAGGTCAAATTCTGGTTCATTGCGAGTTTGGTTAGCCTAAGCGTCCAGAGATGTCGATTTTCATCGGCTTTGACGGAACCGGCAGGGAGGTTTTTTTCATATTCGTCATAATGGAGCATCTTTTCCAGTTGATACTGAATCCCGATCCTGAAATCCCTTCCCATGTCTTTCGAATAACCGGCCAGCGCCTTGAAGCAGGAATTTTCCACCATGGGATTGTCGCCGTCCTTGTCTTCTCTCGAATAGTAATATCCTGCTTCAACATTACCGATACCGCCAAAGACGGCATCACGAAGGCTCAGGCCATAGACGGTTAACTCAGGGTAATAGAATTGATATGTCGGGGTGGGTTTAAGAACACCCAGGGGATCTTTGTAGAAACCGTCAAAGAGGTAGAGGGCGGCTTCCATACCCTTAATATTTTTGTAAAGCCTGAGGGTGGCTTCCCTGTTTTTGCTTTTGTTCTCGGGTTCTTTGTAATCGTTTTCCACGTCGTCGCCGACAATGCGGCCTTCCAGACCATGATAGTAAGAGAGCCTGTCACCTTTAATATTATTGTTAGGTTCAAAATCGGGAATGAGGACGAGATCCACGTTGAACATATCCAGGAATAAAGAGCCCCTGATCGCATCGGAGGGGAGCTTTAAATATTCATCATCTCTGCCGGTAAAAAAGGAAATATAGTCCTTGGGGAATAAATCATTAATAAAAACGAGGTCCCCCGTTCCCCAGGTAAGGATCTGCCTGCCCAGCTTAAGGTCTATCATGTCATGGGGTGTGATAGACAAAACAGCCACTCTTGCGTCGCCATAGGTCGTTTCTTCATAGCCGTCATAATAAATATCGCCTTTAAAGGAGAATTCGCCGTCCCAATTGTCCAAAAAGGAGGGAACATAGCTGCCTTTAATCTGAAAGCGGCCTTCTCCCAGGGTGTAGTGATCTTTCTTGGTCAGGTCATCCTCAAAGCGTGTTCCATAGGCGCCTTCCATGAAGCCGTGAAGGGTTAGCGCATTGGCTTTGCCTGCCGGAAAAAAAGGCAAAAAAAACATGAGCGTTATAATGATTGTCCTGGATCGCATAACTTGTTCTCTCTTCTGTTTTAAAATTTTTATTTTCTGACTTCCTTTGGTGGTTTTCTTAAATATCTTTCCTTGAATATTTTATCCTTAAGTCCCAGGTTATATTTTACATCGACAAATTCAATGGTTGTCTCAAGGCCCGTTTCCAGGTTTTTCCCTGTCCCGCGTATGGAGGTCGGGTAGCCATCGATAAGGGCCGTTTTCTCCACATCTATGGTCCTGTAGAGCTTCTCTTTTTTGTCAAAATATTCCCCTTTAATGGGCAGAAATGTCTTCTTGTCTATCCATGAGATGTAGTAGGAAAACTCGACGACATCGGCGTCTTTGGGAACATTTTTAATGACATAGGCATCTTTCCCATTGATTTTTTCTTCTTTTAAAAGGGTATGTGTGTCATCAATCGTTCTCCTGCCGGAAACATCTTCGTAAGTAAAGACTCCCCCGGCAAAGCTCGACCTCTTGTCGCTCGTTGCGATCCTTTTTACCAGATCGATAGCCGGCATGTAGAGCCAGCGGTCATCGTCACCGGATACCTGCTTCCAGACCATGAAGACCATTTTGCTTACGTCGGCAGGTTCATGAAAGTAGACATAGTAATTTTGCCTGCCGCCATCTTTAATATCTTTCCTTAAAATGGTTATTTCCCGGTATCTTTTCCTCCCTCTGGCATCTTTAATGGACATCTTTGCCGTCGCCTTGCCGTCATCTGCTGCGTAGTAATAGGCAATGTTGGACTTTTCGATGATTTCATCGGCCGTCATGGCAAGCAGATATGAGGGTGTCAGCATTAGCGCCATTGTTAGTAAAATTATCTTTTTCATGGTATACCTCCCGTATATTGGTATTTGTTAAACTTTTAATCTGCTCTTGATTAGTGTCATAATTGACGGTATGACAAGGAGTGTTACTCCTCCGCTGATTGCCATAATAAGGGCCATAAACATACCCACCGTCTGGTAGGGCACGAGCGGCGCCAGAAGCAAGGGGGTGAAGCCAATGGCAATAACGATGGCATTCCTGATGATTGCCCGAACCGGTTCGTCAAAGAGCTTGTCTATGGCTTTGTCCCAATTCCCTTCTTCTTTGAATATCTGTCTCCCTCTTTGCACAAGGTGGATGGCAAAGTCAACGGAAAGGCCAAGGGTCAGTGAAGACAAAACGGCAATGGGCATGTCGTAATCCTTGCCGCTAAAACCCACCAGCCCATAGATGAATGCAATGGTTACCGTTAAAGGCACCATGGAAATAAGGCCCCAGATTAAAGACCTGAAGAGGAAGGTCATTATAAAAAGAACCATGACAAAACTTCCCATAAGCGCTTTTAACATACCGTTAACCATACGTTCCTGCCATACGACATTTATGTAGGTCAGGCCCGCCCATTTGGTATCTATCTCATCGGGAAGCGGGTTTTGCTCAATATAGTTTGCCACTTCTTCTTCAACCTTTTTCATATAGAGATTGTCCCCCTTTTTCAGGTGTACCCAGATTGCGGCTTTTTTGTAATTTGGATCAATGAGGTGATAGAGATCTTCCGGATCGCCGCTCATTTCATAAAGGAAGAGGTATTGGGCAACTGCCTGAGCGGTGGCGGGGATTGCGTCGGACCCTTTTTGCTTGTCTCTCAACTCAAAACCGATTTTTTTAATAACGTCCACAATGGAAGTCGTTTTGCCCACCACTTCCAGTTTGTCCATATGTTTCTGGAGCTTCTCGATGTAAGCAAGGTTCTCAGGTGATTTCATAATGTCCTGCTCATTACTTTCCAGTACAAGGTAGGACATATAGCTGCCGCCGAAATGGGAATTGAGCACCCTGTCAGCCACTCGTATTTTATGGTCCTTCTTGAACCAATAGACGGGGTTGTCATTAACGATTGTCAGCGTAATACCCCATAAAGAGAGGAGAAAGATGGCGAGCGTTACGGTGATAACGCCCTTGTTTCTTTTTGTGCTGAAATGTCCTGTCGCTTCCTGTACCCGGAGCATCCTGCCGCCATGCTCTTCTTTTTTAGAGCCGAAGTTCTTCATGACCCATTCGGGCAGAATCATGACAAAGGCGGGAATGAAAGTGATCGTCAAAAACCAGGCGCTCATAATACCGAAGGCCACATGAAAACCGAAGATTCTCACCGGGGGAATGGGGGTAAGAGCCAGCGAGAGAAAACCGATGGATGAGGTGACGGAGGTAAAAAGCATGGGCGTCATGAGATTGTCCATGACCTTGCCGAAGGTTGCTTTTCGGTCTTTCGTTTTCTGGTAATCATCATAAAACTCACTTAATATATGAATGCTGTCGACAACGGCAATGGGCATGAGGAAAATGGGAATCATGGAACTCATAATATGGACGGTGTGGCCCGAGCCGATGAGAAGTCCCATTGTCCAGATAATGGATATGATGGCCACTATCATGGGGGAGATGATCATGATGAAGCTGCGGAAAAAGTAATACATGAGAAGGAATATGATGAGGCCCGCCAGGGGCGCTGAAATGGCCATCTGTTTGAACATTTCAACTCCGAAGGTGTCTTCCGCCACAGGAAGCCCCGTAATGTGGTATTCCTCGCTTCCCTTATGTTTTTCTATGATTTCCTCAATCTCCGTGGCAATGCGGTAACTTTCATGTTTTTCCTTAATGGGCACGCCTATAGCAATGGCTTTCCCGTCTGCGCTGACGAGCATGTCTCTCAGCACGGTATTACCGAGCGCTGCATCTCTCATCAGTTCAGCCTGCTTTTGCGTAAGCTCTCCCTTTGCCATAAGGGGCTCGATGACAAGCGTTCCGCCGCCGCCCTGGATATCATCGGTTGTAATGGGGCTGATAAGGTCCTTGGCGATAACCCCTTCGATCTCCATGATCTCTTCTGAAATGAGGGCAATGTTTTTAAGTGCTTCCGGTGTAAACACGCCCTTTTCATGGGTTTCATCGACTACACCCACCATTATAGCGTCATGGAGCGCAAATTCGGCCTTGAACTCCCGGTGTGTCACCCTGGCCGGGTCATCATAGAAGAGCATATTCTCGGGGTCCGTATCGACCTTGATTTTGAAAAATTGGGTGAAAAAAGCGACTGATATGATGAGATACACAAGTATAACGGTTTTTGGTTTTTCCAGGGTTAAATTTACAATTTTTCTTAACATGGATTTATCTCCCTTTTATGACTTTTCCCGGATTGGGGAACTTAAAATTAATTCTATCAGACTTTTTGGGGCTTGCAATAAATGGCTAAAGGTCTTTATCTTTCATATCTTGTGATAGTTTTGCATGCTCTTTTAGCATGCATTTGTCCATAACAACCTCAAGGCCTGCCTCTATCCCCTTGCCGGCGGCTTCCTTATTGATAACACCTTCCTGCATCCAGATAAGCCGGGCACCGATTTTGACAGCTTCTTCCACAATAGGAAGCACATCTTCCGATTTTCTGAAGATATCCACAATATCGATTTTATGAGGAATTGAAGCCAGATCAGGGTAGCTCTTTACTCCCAGGACTTTATCAATCTTCGGATTGACAGGAATAATATGATAGCCCTGGTTTTTCAGATAGCTTGCTACTTTGAGGCTTGGTCTGCCTTCCTTGTCTGACAGGCCGACAACAGCCACTGTCTTGGCCTGCTTAAGTATTTGCTCTATAGCGCTATTTAACATTTTAAAATGCCTCCTCATTTTTTACTTGCCTTTATTTCGAATATATGAAAGTATAAGATTAAAAAAATTTACAGGACTTTTTTAGAGAGATTGCCCTGAGCCTGTAAAAGTTCAGCCATCACTTCTTTCATGAGGGTGCAGGCCTGAACGACTTTCGGGTTGGAAATACTGTAGTAGATATGAACACCATCTCTTCTGGAGTTTAATATGCCCTTTGCCTTCATGATGGATAGATGCTGTGACAGATTGGCCGTCCTGATACCCATTTTTTCGGCGACCTCTCCAACAGTAAACTCTTTGTCGCAAAGAATGCCTATAATTTCCAGCCTCTTTGCATTAGCCAGCGTCTGGCAGATGTTTGCTTGCAGTTCGTATATATCTTTACTCATTTATGTGACCTTCGATTATATGAATGTATTAATTAATACTGAGCATAGCCTAATTTGTACCTGGAGTCAATATTAAGATCCCGGAACTGATGAAAAGGTTTCAAATTCTTTAACTGCCTCACAGGGAATAAAAAAATTCGAAAATCTTGCAATTGCTGTTTATAAGGTTAAACTTTTTGTAGGGAATATTTTTAAACGAAATTACTCAAGGGGGTAGCTATGGCTGTACTGTTAAAATCTGTTCTGTTCTTCACATTCATGTCTGTGGCGTTGCTTGCCGGCGGGATAGGCAATGCTAATGAACATGAAGAAAAATCACATCAACCTAAATATGATCACAGGTTTGAAAAAGATAAGGAAATTTCTTATTCAGCCGAACAGGTTCCCGCCGCCGACGATGAATATGTGGTTATTGCCTGGAATGATCTGGGTATTCACTGCATGGATGATGACTTTTCCATCTCATCTACGCTCCCTCCCTTTCAAACCCTCTGGGCGCAGATCATACACAAGACGGACAAGGGTTCTGTTGTCATAAAGGGAGACATGGTTAATAATCCAAACTCTCCTTATTTCGGGATTACCGTCGAATACGCTTTTCCCGACAACACATCACAAAGGTTTACTTCCGGACCCAGGGCCGGAGAGCCTAAAAGTAATTACTGGGATTATGCAGCCAAGTATTTTGGCGCGCATCCTGCCGGCCTCTTCATCGATCCATTAAAGGCCGTAAAAGACAGGGAGAAGGGGGAGAATATCAGGGGAAAAATTCTTGGCAAAAAGGTGCTTCACGTAGCCAACGATCTGGCTGATGACAAGATTGAAAAAATGCCTGACGGTACCGTCCGGATCGATGATGGCGGGACGCCGGGACGAGGCGTAACGGGTACAGGCCTGTCGGGGAAAATGATTCCCTATGCCTTCCATAAAAACCTTCATATCACTGTGAAAAAGGGAGTCACCATGGGTTCTCCCCTTGATGCTTTTGTGGCAGAAGGATTTCCTCTGACCAAGTGGAACGATGACGGTACCTGGAATGAATACCAGATGGCGGAAATCACCGTTAAGGACAAAGATGGAAATGTCCTTGCCAAGGGCACGACTGTGGCGGGTATTTCCGATGAAATGCACTGCGCCAACTGCCACAGGAACAACGGAACGGCCAACAGGAACACTTCCAGTGAAGGGGATAAAATACCGGCCCCTGATGCAACTTTCAGGGAAGTTGCAACGGGCCGCGCGAAGATGGTAGAGGTACCCGAGAGCCAGCAGTACAGGCTCAACGTCCTTAAGCTCCATGACCTTA
The DNA here is from genome assembly GCA_029860075.1 of Deltaproteobacteria bacterium. NCBI lineage: Bacteria > Pseudomonadati > Myxococcota > Myxococcia > Deltaproteobacteria bacterium. The sequence continues at coordinate 10,475 of JAOUBX010000034.1, forward strand.
AGCATTTTAAAGATGCCGGTGGTGCTGATGTCGTTTCTCATGGCGTAAAGGGTTACGATCACACGGTCTACGACTATCTCCTCTACCAGGGAGCCGTCGATACAGAAAATGTTTTTAAGGCTAAAGGCAAGCACATGAGCGAAAGCGGCATCGGACTTTATACACTGGCCAAGGTAGGCGTACCCATCCTCTGCGCCGTTTGTCACCGCTCCAATGCTTATCCTGTGACGACAGGGGATGCACTGGAGGCGGAGCTTGCCTATCTTGTGAATAATGATTATTCCGAAAAAAACGACTATCTTACTCGTAAAATGCTGGGCGCCCCTATTGGACAGTATACCCATGATATGCATACCAAACATGATGAGGTTACCCAGAATTGTTATCTCTGTCATCCCGGAAAGGATACGGACTGTCTCAGGGGAACCATGACAGGCGGTGAGGAAAAAAGTCTCTTTGTAAGAGAGAAGAAACTAAAGGCAGGTGAATACCCGGAGCCTGAGACAAACAGAACCTGGTGTGATGATTGTCATGGTGACAATGAGAAACATCCGGGCCATCCCATGGCTGCCGTAGGAGATCCTGAATTGCGTCACATTGAGGAAGGACCCTTTGCGGGGACAGGTTCCCAGCCCTGGCTTTCAGAGCCCAAATGCGGGGATTGCCACCTCGACCATCCCGAAGAGAAGGATGCTCTTATGAAAGGTGTGAGCCTTTACAGGTTTTCAAAGGGCCATGGAGAAATCTATTGCGAAGCCTGCCATGGAAGCACACATGCTATCTATCCGACGGTTATCGATAATGATAATGCTCAAATCGTTAAACTTCAGGGGGAAAAAGGCAGTCTCTATCAGTGTGGCGTTTGCCATAAGGAAAAGTATGATCCTGAAAACGGGGAGAAATTTATTCATCATGGTGAAGGAAAATCCGCACCCTATGGTGAGTACGACGATGTTCATAAGGAAGAGGGCATAACCTGTGAAAATTGTCATAACAGGATAGAACGGATCGCCGCCGGATCAGGTGAAACAAACTATGGGCAGTACAAATACAGCGAAAAGTATGGTCGTTATGTATTTAAGCCGAATAAGTTTGGCAAAAGAGATATTCTTGAGCTTTGCGGCGGCTGCCACGAGAGGCAAAACAAGTCCGGTGACGCCATGGTTAAATTTGCCGGGAGTGAGCATGGCAAGGAAATCCTCAAGGAGAATAACGAGGATTCGGCCAGTTGTGTCGATTGTCATGGCAATCACAGGATTAAGCGGGTTAAAGACCCTGATTCTTCTGTAGCGCACCTCAATGATATCGAAGTATGTGCATCAGACAAGTGCCACGGCAGCAATGAAATAGCAAAAAAATACAACATGGTTAATGCCCTGGCGGGCTATAACGAGTCTTTTCACGGCAAGGCCCTTGCCCTTGGCGAAAGAAGGGCGGCAACATGCGTTACCTGTCATGGAGGGCATGGAATTTATAAGGAAGATGATTCCAAATCTGCTGTTCATAAGGATAATCGCTACAAGATCTGCGCAAATGAGGATTGCCACGGTACGGAAGCAAAGATGGCAGGCATAGGCAGCATGCACGGCGCGCCAAATATTGTTACCACCCTTATTAACAGCTTTTACGGGATTCTGATTGTTGTTGTGGTGGGTGGTCTCGGTCTCTTTATCATCCTTGATTTTGGCAAGGGGCTGACCAAAAGAAGAGAGAAAAAAGTAAGAATGTCCAGGGGAGAATAATTTAAGGGAGGCTCGTCATGACAGATAAAAAGAAAAAAATGTATTTTGTAAGGTTTACTACGGGACAAATTATCCAGCATATTCTTTGGGGCCTTTCCTTTATTGTTCTGGCTTTGACAGGACTGGCCCACAAGTATCCCGGCGGAGAGTTTGCCGCTTTTGTTCTCTGTACATTCGGCGGTGCCGAAGGGAGGGAACTGGCCCACAGAATTGCGGCCTTTGTATGGGCGGCTACCGGCTTTTATCACATCATTTATTATTCTCTTCTTTATTACGGAGAGAAAAAAATGAAGCTGGGAAAGAAGGACTGGCATGATTTTAAGAAAGACTGGGCCTATCTTTTTGGGAAAAGTGAGGAAGAACCTCTCTTTGACCGTTTCTCATGGTCCGAGAAGTTTGAATACTGGGCAAGCTGGGTCGGTCTTTTTGTTATGACCGTAACGGGACTGCTCATGTACTTTGCTTTCCCTGCCTTGAAGTTTATTCCCTATGCCGTCATTGATTGGGCCAGGATAATTCACGGCTGGGAGGCTATTCTTGCCGTTGCCGTTATCATAGAGTTTCATCTTTACATGACCATCTTCAGGCCTAAAGTGTTTCCCATGGCCAGGCAGTGGCTCACGGGAACGATGACGCTGGAAGAGATGAAGGAGGAACACCCTCTCGAAATTGAAGAAATGCTGCGTAAAGGAGGCAACTCATAATGTGGACTGTTGAACGCGGCCTGCGTCTTGTTGCGGGATTCTTTATCCTGTTAAGCCTTCTCCTTTCAGAGGTGCATTCCCGCTACTGGCTTTTGTTTACGGCTTTTGTCGGGCTCAATCTTTTCCAGTCGTCTTTTACCAACTGGTGTCCTATGATGCTCATGTTGAAAAAGGCAGGGCTGAAGAGATAGTTTTAGAGAAGCGCTAATAATTGATGGCCTGCAATAGGCAGGTTCAAAAAAACACTTTCTGCCTTAAACATTGCAGCCTGCGGACTTGTCTGCAGGCTGCAATGTTTACCTTCAACGGGGCTTTTTGAGTCCTTTATCTTTCCTCAGGCTCAAGGGAAATGCTGTCTTTTTCGAGAATAGCTTTCCATGTTAGATGATTCTTGATCTTTCCTTCTATGATGAGGGCGCTAACGGGGATTTCCAGAAGTTCTTCCACCGTTCTTCTGAGACCCCTTGCTCCAAATTCCCTGCTATAACCCTTTAGCGCGAGGTGGCTTTTTACTTCAGGTGATACGGTAAGATTGACATGATATTTTTTTTGGAGATTATTATTTATTTCCTTTAACATAGGTTGCAATATTTCTTTAATATCTTTTTCGTCGAGCGCTCTGTAAGTGATTTTTTCATCGATGCGGTTAAGCAGTTCCGTTCTGAAAAAAGCTTTTAACGCTTCATCCGTTTTGTTGCCGTTCTTACTTTCATCATGAAAGAAACCGACCATTTTATTGCCCGAATCGCTGCCGCCTATATTGGATGTAATAATAAAAATGGCATTTTTGGCATCTATCGTTCTTCCTTTTGCGTCGGTTAGTCTTCCTTCATCGAAGACCTGAAGAAATATATCGACCACCCTGGGATGCGCCTTTTCGATTTCATCGAGCAACACAATGGAATAGGGTATTGACCTTAATTTGCTTACCAGTTGCCCTTCCTCTTTATAACCGACATACCCCGGTGGAGAGCCAAGAAGTTTAGATACACTGTGTTCCTCCATATATTCGGACATATCCAGTCTGATAATGCTTGACTCACTTCCGAAAAGGAGCAGGGCAAGGGCCTTTGCCGTTTCTGTTTTACCGACACCTGATGGTCCGAGCAGAAGATAGACCGCCAGAGGCCCCCGTCTTTCTCTCAGCCCCGCATAGGCGATAAAGAGTCTCCGGCATATTTTCATGAGCGCTTCATCCTGACCTTTGATTCTCTCTTTAAGCCCTTCTTCGAGCAATTGAAGCCTTGATTGAAATTCGCCATTAAAATGACCTGAAATGAGTTCTTTGGGCAGGCCCGTTTTAATTGATAATTCCTCAATAATGTCCTTCTCCGTAATTTCGGGGATTTTTGATTCGTCCAGGTTGCTTTCCCTTGTTTTATGCATTGTCTCAATCATGGGGATCTGGTTTCTTGCTCCTGCCTGGTCGAGCAGGTCTATGGCCTTGTCGGGAAGCTGGTGGTCGCCATCAAATCTTATGGAAAGGTCGACGGCCTTCTCTATGGCTATATCTGAAATCATCACCTGGTGGTGAAGTTCAAGCTCATCCTTTATCCCTTTGAGAATTTCTATTGCTTCGTCTCTTGAGGGTTCATTAATGATTATTTTTTCAAAGCGTCTTTCCAGCGCAGTGTCAGATTCAATATAACGCCTGTATTCGGCAATGGTCGTTGCACCGATACACTTGATTTCCCCTCTTGCAAGGACAGGTTTCAGTATGTTGGCGGCATCCATGCTTCCTTCTGTCCGTCCGCTCCCAATGAGGTTGTGTATTTCGTCGATAAAGAGAATGATCCCCTTGTCTTTGATGGCTTCATCCAGTATTTCATTAAGACGTTTTTCAAATTCTCCTCTGTGTTTGGTCCCGCCGATGAGAACAGCCATATTGATTTCTATGATTCTTTTTCCCTCCATTATGGGAGGCGCTTTTTTTTCAAAAATGCTTAAAGCGATGGCTTCAACAATGGCCGTCTTTCCTACACCCGGTTCTCCGAGGAGGACGGGGTTGTTTTTAGTGCTTCTTGCAAGGGTCTGGATGGTTTGCAGGATCTCTTTTCTTCTCCCCACATAAGGGCCCAGTTTTTCGGCCTTTGCTTCTTCAACAAGGTCCCTTCCCAAACGCTCAAGAATACTCTTTTTTTCCCAGAGCTTTTTTTTCTCTTTTTCGGTCTCTATTTCCGGTGATGGCGCGTCACTTTTTTCACCTATACATGCCAGTATCTTTTCCCTCAGGGCTTTTGAATCTGCCCCTGTTTTTTGAAAGGATTCACTTATAATGGGTCCCGGATTTTCCAGTATGGCCGCCATGATATGAAGCGCTGTTATCCTCGAATTCTTTGAAAGGATTTCTGCACGGGAAAACATTTGCTTGCAGGCTTCGCTGCGGTGGATATTCTTTTCTTTATGAACATGGGAACCCTTGCCTGTCCTGTGCCGGACTTCACGCCTTAGCAAGGTAATATCGAGGCCCAGGGAAATAATGGCGACACTAAGAGCAACAAATTCACCTCTGATTTCCTGGAGTATCTTTTTATCAAACCGTGCATCACCGGTGGCTGCATCGAGAACTTTTCCAAGGCTTAAAAGACCGATAAAAATGTGTTCTTTTTCAACGTTAGGGTACTGGTCTTCCCATGCCTCAATTACGGCAGTGCGCCAGGCTGTCGTTGCTCCTGAAGAAAGGTCGGGCATTTTGTGTCCTCATTGGAGTGCCTAATAAAGTTTGCTAAATTGTTAATGAAATAAAGCGGCCTATATAAATAATTACCCCTGGCCCTTGATAAAGTCAAGTGATGGGAGCCTTTATACCCTTTTTTTGCAGGTAACGCATTGCCGCTTGTCATTTTCCGGCAACAGGAGAGGGCCTCGCATTCCCAAGGTTTAGAGATTGAGGGGTAATAATGGTCTGCCCCTTTCCATAAGTGGAAGGAGTATCTATTTAACGAGCATTTCTATGAGAGACTTCGTTTCAGAAGGGAGGTTGATAAATTTAATTCCCATGCCGGGAGTAAGGCCGCTTGTAACATCTTCCTCGGTTGCCAGCCATGCAACCTGCCCCTCAAGGATATAAGGTTTTTCCTTTGAACGTAAGGGCAGTTCCACTTTTACGGCAGATCCTGCCCTGTGTCCCTCATTGGAACGAATAAATACACCGCCAATACCGATGTTTGCGCTTATTCCCCTGTATTCTATCCCTGAAGAGGCAGCGATTGCCTTTGCTTCAAAAGTTGCTCTCCGGTGGACCCTTTCAGCAATGTTAAGGTACTGTTTAATACTCCAGTAGAGATGCTCTCTTTTTACGGGTTTCATGATGAAATCGTCACACCCTGCATCTTTGCACTGCGTTTCTGCATCTTTTTCCCATGCATTGGCTATCATGATGACCGGTATTTGGCTGTAATCGGGATGGTTTTTAATAATGCGGCAGCATTCATCACCTCTGACAAGGGGCATGGTCAGATCCATGATGATTAAATCGGGTTTTTCTTCCACAAGCAGGAGAAGCGCTTCTTCGCCGTCTTTTGCCTCGATGAGATTACAGGTTTTTCTTTTAAGGTAGGCTCCTTTAAGGTTTCTCAGGTAGGTAGAGTCATCGACAAGGAGGATTTTTTTCTGGTTATTTTCCATGAAATAATTATAGAACAAAAAGGCTCATCTTTCTATTCCATAATTTATAACGGCTAAGGAGCAAGCGGGCAAGCGCTTTTAGCGAGAGGCCCCCTTTGTTGTCTTTCGCCGGAATTATTACTCTTCCGCAGGGATACGCTTTCCCTTTTTTTCCATCATCTCCCTGATGAGATTTACATGGTCTTCCTCATCGTCCATAATCTCTTTCAGGGCATTTGCAAGCTTGCTGTCTGCATCCTCTTTATGGTGTTCATAGGCCGCCTTTGCATTTTTATAGGCGCGTTCTTCTATTTCAAGCGCTCTTCTAAGGAAATCTATATCCATATCTACATCAGTCATATTACCTCTCCTGACAGTTTATATTTTTCTCGACAGACAGTCTTCAAGAAGGGAGATGTGTTTCTCTTCATCCTTGGCAAGCCTGTTAAAAAGCTCCACAACTTCCTGGTCCTTAATGAGAGGCGATACGTCGCCATAAAAAGCAATGACTCTTGATTCCGTCATGTAAGCCGTTAAAAGAGACTTTGTCTCTGCCTGCTGTTTGTCCACCATCTTGCTAAGTGAGTCGATTCTTTCCTGGTAAAGGGCAATGGTTTTTTTAAAATTAACGATAGTGTACATTATGTAGGTCAATATACCCAGTATGACAATGGATATGAGAAAAAAATTCATCTAAACCTCCTTGGAAATGGCATTATCAATTTTTTATAACTGACGAAGCAAAGATGGCTGCTTCATCAACGTACCTTTTTTTAAGCGCAACAAAGTCAACGTTGAACTTCGATGATGAAAGGCTGAAAAAGATTCATATTTTTTGTCTGATTAAAGAAAACCAGCAAAAACTTAGCATTAGCCCATGTTAAAGTCAATAGGCAAATATACTTTATCAAACTTATATTTGGTTGATGATTTTGTGCTGCCCCATGGCGCTGTAAGGAGAAGGCGGTTTTGCGGAACTCCCCTGTTAATGCCGGTTTTCCCGAAAAAGAGAACGCATTTATTATCAGGGGATGTCGTAAATAATCAGGTGAAAATGATAATTTAGAGGGTGATGACGCTTTTTATGTCCCTGTCCGTGATTTCGTAAATCATGACAGGGAGCTCCTTCCCTTTAACCTTGACAGCTTCTACCTTGAGAAGGCGCACATGGCCTATTTTTTCTTTATTTGTGCCTCTATTTTCTGACTCTTCTTTTTCAATCAGCAGGTCCTTGACTTTTTTATAGGTAAATTCGGTGATAAGGAGACGGGTTTTGTAGTCTCTCGTCAGCGCTTCGACTCTTGCGCCGAGGTTGACGTTATCTCCAATGAGTGTGTAGTCCATTTTCTTCCCTTCTGCGCCGATATTTCCGACAAGGACATCTCCTGTATTGAGGCCGATGCCGATGTCGAGTGGTTCCTTTCCTTCGGCAATCCATTTCTTCTGCAGTTCAGTCAGTCTGGCGATCATATGAAGAGAACATCTCACGGCAAGTTCGGCATGCTTCTTCTGGGCGAGAGGGGCCCCCCAGAAAGCCATGATTTCATCACCTACAAACTTGTCGAGTGTGCCGTTCCATTTGAATACGATATCCGTCATTTCCGTCAGGTATTCATTGAGAATAGAGACGACTTCTTCGGGGTTTCTTTTTTCCGAATAAGTGGTAAATCCCCTGATGTCTGAAAAAAGAACGGTAATCTCGCGGCGGTGCCCTCCGAGCTTTGCCATTTCCGGATGCTCTACCAGTTCGTTGACGACTCTTTCAGTAACGTAGCTGGAGAACATTTTTTTGATGTCCTTTGCCCTCCTTTCTTCCGTAAGAAAACGGTAGGATGTGATCGACGTATAGAGAAGAAGCACACTGAAAGAAGGCGTCAGCATGGCAATCCACATGTGATGCACAGCAAAGAGATATTGCGTCAGGATCAAATAGCCGAGTAAAAGCGCGGTAGATAAAAGGGCTCCGCCGACAGCATCGAGCCTCGGCAGGCTTATAAAGAGGATAATGCCGAAAACAAAGATGAATGCAATTTCGAGAAAGGCCGTGCTTTCCTCTTTCCTGAGAAAGTTGCCGTGAATAATGTTTTCCGCTACTGCGGCCTGTTTTTCTATGCCCGGCAATTGAGCAAAAGGGGTGATGTGTGTATCACTCGTGCCAAGGGCTGTGGCGCCTATGAGCACAATCTTTCCTTCAATGGCCTCCTTGCCGATTTTACCTTCCATGAGATCTGCCGCAGAATAAACAGGAAAAGTCCCTGTTCTGCCCAGGTAGTTAATGAGCGCTCTCCCTGATTCGTCGGTGGCAATGAATCGGCTTGCCATGGAAATGCCCCTTCCCAGGTCAAGTTCGATGTCATCACGACCAAGATCGAGATAATTTCTGGCTACCTCCATGCCGAGTGCGGGATAGTAAAATTCCTCAAGCTTCACATAGAGAGGTTCCCAGCGGATAGCGCCGTCCCTGTCGTATTGTGTGTAAACATGCCCCATGGATGCTGCGCTTTTAACGAGTTTTTCAATAGAGATAATGGCCCCTTCGGCAACAATGGGAAGATAATAGTCACCTTCCCTCACGATCATGAAGGGATAGTCATAGATCCTGTCGGGCGGGGCCGTTATTTTTGATTCCTCGTAAATGGTAGGGACTTTAAGGGCAAAGGCAAGAACCACGTTGCCGGCTTTTGCCATGCTTTGAGCCAGCTTTATATCAACGTCGCTCTCTTTTTCCCGCAGAGCCAGGGTTGATTCGAATTGCCTGTCTTTAAACTCAATATCACTATAAAGCGTTCTCAGTTCTGAAATGATTCTTGCTGTTTCCGTTACCTGGGGCTCGGGGAAGAGAATATCGACGCCTATCGTTTTTGCGCCGGTCCGTGCAATGGCGTCGATAAGGTGGGCCACCTTTTCCCTCGACCAGGGCCATCGTCCCACCCTGGAAAGACTCTCGTCATCGATGGCGACGATAACGATATCACCGGCCGGTTCACGGTCTCCCCTTACGATGAACCGCATGTCAAAGGTCTTTGCTTCGAGGAATTCGATAAAAAGGGGTGTTTTCAGTGAAAGGAAGGAAAAGAGGGCCGTAACGATGATGGTAATGGTCAGGTAGGGTTTGATTTTTTTTGCGGCCATAATCCTTAGGGTCTGAATGAGTCAAAAGAGAAATTTCTAATATTCAGCCTGCTTTAATTACGGGCAGGGTGAGGGGGCGAGGGCGGCGCCTGAATAATTAACTAAACTTCCTCCTGCTCCGCAAATGTCCTGCCCTGAACCACTGCATGTTGAAGGCGTCACCTTTGGAGGCACATTGTCCCATCGGTTGTTTGTCGCATCTATCGTGCTTGCAGAGTTGTTCTGGAGATCAGAATATGTGTTGCAGCTAATAATATTGCTGTTGATTTTGGGGAGGCTGCCGAACAAATAAATACCGATATAATTATCTGTAATTTTATTGCCTGAAATTATCGGTGAGTTAGGGGCTGTAAAAGAAAAGCTGCTTATAGCGGCTCCTGTGCATTCCCCTAAGTAGGAACGTTCTATCGTATTGTTGGTAATAATCGAGTCGCCCGTCGTAATAATGCCATCACAGTTGTTAGTGATTATATTGTTATTGATTGTGGTCTGCACACCTGCATCCTCTATTGCCGCAGCGCCGGAATTTGTGATCTTGCATCCGTTAACAGAGGCATTTGGCGCGCCTGAAATCCCCGTGCCTGCGCCAAGCTGTAAATCTATTACCGTCGAATAAGCGGTGCCATAACAAATTAACTCTGTGCCTGTTTTTAGCTGGAGAGGAAATGTTTCCGTTGTGCTGTTGTAAAAACCTGCCGCAACATTGATGGATTCATTGCCTGTCGATGTGGTAAGAGCGAAGGTAATGGTTTTGAAGGGATTGACGGGGGAGCCCTCTCCTGTCAGGTCACTGCCCCTGTTGACATCGACAAACTTTCCCGTATAAGGCGCTTCACTGAGAATGATCGTTAGCGGTGGATTTTCACCCTCTGAAAGGTCTGCCCTGGCAGATCCCTCATAAATAAGGAAACCGGTGCCTGCTTTGTCGCCATAGGCGGATACTGAAAAGAGCCTTGCCAATCCCGGAGGGACGAAATAGTTTTTTGTTACTCTTGTGCCCGGAACCACATTGAAAGTATCGCTAATGGGCACCGGTATGTCTGCAGCGCTGATATAAATGCTTATGGAAGCGATAAATTGGGGTGCTGCTTTTCCCATAACCGCTTTCCCTTTTTCCGAAGGGATGGAAAAGATTATTGATAGGGGAACTGAATTGTTATTATTGTCCGAACTGCTCCCGCAACCCGTCATAAAGAGGACTAAAGTGGATAAGATGATAAATGAAGCGGCTCGAATGAGATTCTTTTTTGCCATGATCAGGCCTCCCTCTGCTGGTATTTCCTTATAGCCTTGCCGTCATTTCCCCTTAAGGGAATTCAAATATTATATTTACCGATGGCGCCGTTTCCGTAATAGGCGGTGTCACCGGTGGTTCAATCTTTTTGGGTTCTTCAGTTAAAGGATCTTCGGGTTTTGGCGGTTTGACGTCTTTCTCCAGGGGGTCCGTTTCCTTTATGAGCCGCCTTATTTCTTTTTTTGTAAAGGGACGCGCTTTTTGAGGCGGGCGGCCTTTACCTATTTTTGATGCTTTGCCCGGAGTAAGGAATACTTCTCCCACAATGGAGGGGTCCATATTTTTTACTGCTACTTTCCCCTTTATAACCAGAACCTCCGATTCAAAGGGCAGCTTTTTAACGACACTGAAAAAATCGGTGCCCCTCACAGCCGCTACGGCCGTCGGTGTTTCAACTTCAAATTTTGAATCATCACCGAGTAAAAACCTGGGGATTAACGCTCTTATCTTGCCCCTGAAGGTTCTTAACAGGCTTTTTCTTTCCTTCTTTTCAGGTTTGTAGGAAAATTCCTTGATTTCCACCCGGGAGTTTTGGGCCATGTTGACCTTGCTTTCATCAATAAAAGAGATCTGCGCCCTTGATTGACTCTTGGTCCGCACAATATCGCCAACCACCAGTTTGGCTCCTTTTTTCACAAGGCGGGCCCGTTTTTCACCCTTTTTTAAAACATCCACTTTACCTCTGACAAAGGTCAGTGTCGCAACGGCTTCCCCCAAAGAAATGGCGGGAGTCAGGGTGATTATAAAAAGCGTAATTAGGAGTGTAGCTGCTATGTTTTGGCTCTGCCTGATCATCGTCTTTGCCCTGTTCTTTTAAAAAGTATACTCTACTCCCATGCCTGCAATGTTCCTGCTGTAATCAAAGACGGCAATGTTGGAGTTGGAATCGGTGTAGGAATAGCGCAGGCTTAAATCAATTCCCCTGTAGCTGTAAGTAAGGCCCGTTTCTATTGAAGAAATTTCATCGGCTCTTTTCTTGCCGAAGGTTATATGTTTATTTTTATAGTCCTGTTGATAGTAGCGCCCGGCGAGAACGAACTCTATTGCCTGTGCAAGAGGATGAGACAGCCGCACTCCTCCCCTGTGACCGCTGTAATCCCAGTTATCACCGTCAGTATCTTCACTATCGTAGGTATAATTAACTTTTACATAACTCCGGTCGGCGTTAAAGGGGAAGAGGATGGCCAAACCGGCATTGATATTTGTTCCGTCTCTTTCCTCTTCTTTTGATAGCGGGTTTTGAAGGAAATCCTTCAAAAGAGCGCCGGCAAAAAGGTTTACTCCCTTGCCTCCATCCGTCGAAAATACCCAGGAAGGTTTTAGGGTAATCATTTTCAGGTATTTATCGTTATCGATGAGGTAGTAATCATAGCCGACGGGCAAAAGGATTTTCCCTCTGTCAGTCTCGAAAGAAGGGATTAGAAAAAGGGAGTGGGCCTGAACATCCATAGGGTCGAGGTCCCGGTGCAGGCTCTGGTAGAAAGAATAGCCCACCCTTAATCCCCTGTCATCCCAACGGGTTGAATAGTCTCCACCTGCTGTTAATACATGCCTCGTGTCTTCTTCATCACTTACTGCAATACCCGTTATTTCACGGGAGGGCTTTAGAATGACATTATCGTCGTATTGGAAGGTGTAGCCGGCAGACAAGGCTAAATGTGACTCTTTGTAACCGATGGTATTGAGCGCTTCTCCCGATAAAAGGGCTGCTTCCGATGGGGGGGCAATGTTTATTGCCCTCTGGAATGCCCGGGCTGCTTCTTTTTTCTTTCCCCTGTCCAGGAGAATAAGTCCCTTCAGGTAGGATGCCCGGGCGGACTTGATTCCTTTTGAGTTTGCTTTTTTGAGATATTTTTCAGCTTCAACCCTTTTCCCAAGGCTGTAAAGGACCTCGGCAAGGGGCACATAGATTTCCGTCATGGAAGGTTTTAGAGAAAGCGCTTTTTTGAGATAGTCTTTTGCCGAATTGTTGTGGAGGAGTTCCTTGTAAGTTAATCCTGTGTAGTAAGCTGCTTCCGCTGAAGAGGGCATTTTTTGAACTGCCTTTAAAAGGCTCTCTATGGCTTCTTCATAGTTTTCATTGTTATAGTCATTGATGCCTTGCCGGAGAGCGTCGCTGTCTGCGGACCAGACGGTTTCTTCATGAGAAAGCCCCCAAAGGAGGGTGACCGCTGATAGGATAATAAAGAATCTTAAAGGTTTCCGGTGATCCATTTTATCACCTGCCTGGCATTATAGCGTTCCTGATATTAAGCTTAGTCGACAATATTGCCGTTGTCAACGTATGGAAAGGATAAGAGGAAATATTGTAAATACCGGTTTCATATGTCTTTGTCTTGTCTTTGCTCCTGTGATATGTTTATCTTCTCCCTATAAAAGGAAGTAAACCTGAGGAAGGGCAATGATGATAGATCCAAAGCAGTTCGGCCTTGACGGCAGGACAGTTATCGAAAAGGATGATGAAGGTTGTTTCTCCATCGTTATCAACAGGAAAAGCCCTGTTATTATGGCAGATGGAAGAAAGATTATGGATAAGGTTGACAAAATAAAATCTGTCCGGCCCGGCGCCGCTGTGAATCTCAGGACAAGGGCGCCCCTTTGCAGTAAAACCAGGGTTTATCTTGAGAAGCAGGGCGTAAGAATCCTGGAATTTTAGCTTGTTGAAAATGGAACCCATAATGGCAGAAGGCCTGATTAAAAGGGGCAGCCGCAATGAGCCCTTCTTATGAACAAGTATGGTAAGGCGTCCAAAAGAGAGATCTTTGGCTGGGCCATGTTTGACTTTGCCAACTCTTCCTTTACAACGGTCATTATTACGGTCGTTTTTTCGGCCTACTTCGTTTCTCACGTTGTGGGAGATGATGTGCTCGGCGTAAAGTACTGGGGCTGGTCGCTCAGCGCTGCTAATCTGCTTGTTATGCTGGCAGGTCCCGTGGTTGGGGCCGTTGCCGATTTTACAGCTTCCAAAAAGCGCTTTCTCTTTTTGAGCTACATTGTCTGTGTTCTTTTTACGGCCCTTCTCTTTTTTGTGGGCAAGGGGGACGTTTTAATGGCAATTGTCTTCGTTGCCGTTGCTCATATCGGATTTTCGGCAGGCGAAAATTTTTGTTCCTCCTTCCTTCCGGAAATTGCATCGCCTCAGGTGATGGGAAAGATTTCAGGTTATGGATGGGCCTTCGGCTATATCGGCGGTCTTCTTTCCCTTTCTATCTGCTTTCTTATTTTTAAAGTGTTCGGTCAGGCGGAGTTGCAGCTTCGTTTTGCTTTTCTTTCAACAGCCATCTTTTTTCTTTTAAGCGCCATTCCCACCTTTCTCTGGCTCAAAGAGAGAACGCCGCCGCAGACTAAACCTGCGGGTCAAAGCTATTTTCATATCGGTTACGGCAGGGTGATGGATACCTTTGCCGATCTTAAAGGCTTTGGAGAACTCATCAAGTTTCTCTTTGTTTTTTTTCTTTTCAGTTGCGGCATATCGACGATTGTTTCTTTTTCCGCTATTTATGCCGAGTCGGTTGTCGGTTTCAGTAAAAGTGACACCCTCCTCTTTTTTATCATCGTCCAGGTTTCTTCTTCGCTGGGCGCTTTTGCTTTCGGCTTTATCGAAGACCGGCTGGGCGCGAAAAAAACGATAGCTATTACGCTCGTTATATGGCTTGCTGTCGTTGCCGGGGCATGGTGGAGTCCCGGAAAGGCAGTCTTCTGGGTTGTAGGCAACCTGGCCGGCCTGGCTATCGGTTCGAGCCAGTCTTCGAGCCGTGCCCTCGTTGGTCTCTTTACACCGCCATCAAAAAGCGCCGAATTTTTCGGTCTCTGGGGACTTTCAGGAAAACTGGCAGCAACGGTAGGGATCTACTCTTTCAGCATGATGACGGCAATAAGCGGGTCCATGAGATCTGCCATTTTGCTGACAGGCCTTTTTTTTCTTCTGGGCCTTATAGGCATTTTCTTTATCAATGAGGAAGAGGGTAAAATGTGTGCCCGAAGATATGTGAACCACCGGATTTAATCCCCATGCCGGCTCAGTGATTTAGATTATTACAGCTTTGTTGACAAATACTGCCAATAATGTATATTTATTTTTTACCTGTTTATTTTACATCTAATTATTTATTTAAGGAGGAGTTCAATGTCTTCTGAGACAAAATACAGTGATCTTGGGCTGGTTAATACGAGGGAAATGTTTAAAAAGGCCATGGAGGGAGGCTATGCCATTCCGGCCTATAATTTTAATAATATGGAGCAGCTTCAGGCCATTATCATCGGTTGTGTAGAGTCCAGGTCACCGGTTATTCTCCAGGTTTCGAGCGGCGCCAGGAAATACGCCAATCAGACGCTGCTTAAATATATGGCCATGGGTGCTGTCGAGATGATGAAGGAGATGGGCGGAAATATTCCGATAGCGCTTCATCTCGATCATGGTGATACCTTTGAACTGTGCAAGTCATGTATCGATTCGGGTTTTTCTTCCGTTATGATTGACGGTTCTCATCACTCTTTTGAGGAAAATATGGCGCTTACGAAACAGGTTGTTGACTATGCCCATCCAAGGGATGTCACCGTTGAAGGTGAACTGGGTGTGTTGGCAGGTATTGAAGATGATGTTTCTTCAGATGTGACCCATTATACCCGCCCTGAAGAAGTTGAGGAATTTGTGGAAAAGACCGGTGCAGACAGTCTTGCAATCTCTATCGGAACCTCGCATGGCGCTTATAAATTTAAACCCGGCCAGGAGGTGCCGCCTCTCAGGTTTGATATTTTGGAAGCCTGTGAAAAGCGCCTTCCCGGCTTCCCCATTGTGCTGCACGGCGCCTCTTCTGTCGTTCCTGAATATGTGGATATGATCAACCGGTTTGGCGGAAAAATTGAAGGTGCTGTCGGCGTTCCCACTGAGCAACTGAGACGAGCGGCCAAATCGGCTGTCTGCAAAATTAATATTGACAGTGATGGAAGGCTTGGTGTTACGGCTGTCATCCGTAAGGTTTTTGCCGAAAAGCCTTCCGAATTTGATCCGAGAAAGTACCTGGGGCCTGCCCGTGAAGAATTGGTTAAGATGATCAAAAACAAGAATGAAAATGTTTTGGGCAGCGCCGGTAATGCCTGAGTAATTTAATAAAACCGGTCAGACTCGACCAGTCACTAATGTATAAAGTCTGGCCGGCTTTTTTTGTATTTTCTCCTTTATTTATAGTACAGTCCCTCATTTCTCTGTTTTTTGTCTGTCTTTTTCTCTGGCCCATTATACGAAAAAGCTTGCCTTGGTTCTGAAAATAGTGTATAAAGTCTAGTTTTGCTCCTTGCTCCAGGCGTATGGATCTGGGGCTGACTAAAACCGTGAGGAGGATTTATTATGAGAATTTATGAAATGGTATTGATTACCAGCCCGGAGTTATCAAATGAAGGGCACGAGGAGCTTCTGTCTAAAATAGGCGGAATACTGAAGAAAAAGAGGAAGAAGGTAGAGAAAGGCGAGATTCTCAACGTCAATCAGTGGGGTGTGAGAAGGTTGTCCGTTCCTATCGAGAAGAGTGAAAAAGGTCGATATGATGTTTTGACCCTCAAGTGTCTTCCCGATACATTGAGTGAGGTTGAGAGAAATCTGAGGCTTTCCGGTGATGTTTTGAGATTTCAGACCATCAGATTAAAAAGTGAGCCTGTTTTTGAAAAGGCTCCTGAGCAAGCGGCTGAAACGGCTGAAGCAACTGAAGAGGCTGGTGCTGCTGCCGGCGCTGAGCAGTAAGAGGAGGATAGCATGTCAGAACAAGAGACAAGAAGAACGGAAAGCAGTTCACAGGATAGCAGGCCCGCTGGAAGGCCCGCTGGTGGAAGACCCGCAGGCGGAAGGCCCGCTGGTGGAAGACCTCAGCAGGGTGGCAGAAGAAGGTTTTATGCAAGAAGAAAATTTTGCAGGTTCTGTGCAAATAAAGATATAAAAATTGACTACAGGGATTCCGATCTTTTAAGGAATTTTATTACCGAGAGAGGCAAGATTGTGCCGAGGAGAATCTCGGGAACCTGTGCCCCTCATCAGAGAAAGTTGGCAGAGGCAATCAAGCGGGCCAGGAATCTGGCTTTAATTCCTCTTTGTGCAAAGCACTTCTAGGATAAAAAAGTCAGAATGGAAGGTGGAGGTTCCAGGGTAAGCCCTCTGAACAGTATAGTTTCTGTGTACCTCTTTAGCCTGGTTCTTTCGCTGCTCTTTTTTCAGTCCGTCATTTTTAGTCTGCTTACGCCCCTGCCCCAGATGTTTTGTTATCTCAGGCTGGGAAGATGGGCCGGCATTTCAATGCCTTTTGTAATGGTTCTTGTTGCGGGTTTTGCAGGTGGTGGCGCAGGGCTTGGCTATTTGTTCCAGTTTGCCATGCCGGGCGTTATTTTTTCAGAAGCCATTGTCAGACGCTGTAGCGTTGAAAAAAGCTTTCTTTTAGCCCTTGGAGCGACTGCAGCGGCGATCATGATTTTTTTGTCCCTTTACGCATCAGGCAGGGGACTTTCTTCGGGAGAGCTTGTTGGCGCCGTCGTTCAAAGCGGAATAGATCAAGTGGTTGCCTTTAATGAAGAGGCGGGGGGATCACAGGAACAGCTGAGAGCGCTTAAAAAGCTGTCTCCTTCGGCTGCGGAGTTTGCGTCCCGGGCTGATTGTGATCATCGTCATGGCCACACTCTGGTTGAATATGCTGGGTCTCTCACGGATTATGAAGCGCCTTGGCGCAGATCCGCCCTTTGGCGATTTGTCCCGATGGCGGGCTCCTGAATATATGGTGTGGGCGCTTATTTCCGCCGGTATTGTTCTTTTTTCAGGTGTAGAATTGTTAGTGCTTTCGGCGGTGAATTTGCTGCTGGTCCTGCTCGTTGTTTATTTTTTTCAGGGCATGGCCATTGTTTCCTATTTTTTTAATAAGAGGCACTTGCCGGGAGGGCTTAAGGGACTTGCTTATATCTTTATCTTTTTAATGTGGTACCTGGGCGCTCTTGTCGTTGCTCTCGGCCTTTTTGATCTCTGGTTTGATTTTAGAAAGCTCAATCGTCCCGAAGAGGCATAAGCCCTGATTACCGGGAATTTTTTAATAAAACGCTATAGTGCGGGATAATCAAAAGAAGTTTCAGTAAGGAGGAACTTATGAGCAGTATGAATGTTATATTAAAGGAAGATGTTCCAAATCTCGGTTCCACGGGAGATGTTGTTAAGGTAAAAGGAGGATACGCAAGGAATTATCTTATTCCTCAAAAGAAGGCATTGCTTGCCGATTCAAGGAATATCAAGGCTGTTGAGCATGCAAAGCTGCTTGCAGAGCATGCCCTGGAAAAGATGAAAAAATCAGCAGAGGATCTGGGTGAAAGGCTGAAGCAGACGGTCCTCACTGTCGTTCAGAAGGCCGGGGAAGATGATAAGCTTTTTGGATCGGTAACCTCAATGGATGTAGAACACGCTCTCAAGGCGGAAGGTTTTGACGTTGATCGAAAGAAGATCCACCTTGAAAAGCCCCTTAAGCAATTAGGTGATTTTATTGTTCCTGTAAAGCTTCACAGGGATGTAACGATTAACGTTACTCTCAAGGTAGTTAAGGAATAGTCATTATTTTACTCGTCAGCCCCTGCGGGCCGGCGGGTTGACGGGATATCCTTTTTTGCGGGATCGCCCTGTCCGGTTTGCCTGTTTTTTGCAGCCGCCTCTTTTTTTAAGGGGGCGGCTGTCTGTCATTGTGTGTATTTTTTCTTTTTTTGAGTCTTTGGGCCTCTAATGTCGGAAGCGATTAATCTCAATAATATTTATGTTGTTTTGTCGGAAACCAAAGGTCCCATGAATGTGGGCTCTGTGGCCAGGGCAATGAATAATATGGGATTAAGAGACCTTGCTCTTGTTAACCCCTGCGAATATACTTCAAATGAAGCAAGAAAAATGGCTTCCGGTTGTAACGATACGCTGCTTGGCGCCGGAGTGTATAAAACAACGAAGGAGGCTGTTTCCGAAGCCGGTTTTGTGGTAGGGATGACTTGCAGAAAGGGTAAGTACAGGCAAAATGTTGTTACCTCGGAAGAGATGGCCGGCCGGCTTGCGCCCATTTCCCGTAACAACAGGGTCGCTCTCCTTTTCGGCACGGAGAGAACAGGTCTTACCAATGAAGAAATTGCCCTCTGTGATCTTCTTGTTACTATTCCTTCGTCGACACTCAACGTTTCTCTTAACCTTGCCCAGGCCGTTCTTCTCGTTTGTTACGATATATTCAAGGTTTCCACGGAAGCGGGTCAGGCGGTGCTTCCCGAGAAAGCGGTTTTGGCAACTTCTTCCGAACTGGAGCAGATGTATGAGCACATGGAGGATGTCTTCGGCAGAATCGGTTATATTGATAAGAAGAACCCCGGTCATATCATGATGTCTATCCGTAATATATTTGCCCGGGCCCACCTTGATTCGAGAGATGTGA
Source organism: Deltaproteobacteria bacterium (assembly GCA_029860075.1). Classification (NCBI taxonomy): domain Bacteria; kingdom Pseudomonadati; phylum Myxococcota; class Myxococcia; species Deltaproteobacteria bacterium. Next base: position 29,376 of record JAOUBX010000034.1, read on the forward strand.
AGATTCTCAGGGGAATGATAGGAAAGATCGACTGTTTCAGGAAGTGGATTGAAAATGGGCAAAAAAAAAGAGGCGCCCGGGACCAGGTAGTCATGAGGAAAACTTCCTGTGATGAATAAATAAGGGACTGGTGAAAAAAGGTTGACATCTTTTAAATATCTGATATACATTAAGAAGTTCACCTTTTTTTGTGGAAGGGTTGTTTGAATGGCATTAAAAGCGCAGTTGACGGAAGATATGAAGGCGGCTCTTAAAGGCAGGGATCAGTTTAAGCTCGATACCCTGAGGATGGTTATCTCTGCCGTAAAAAATAAAGAGATTGAAAAGAAGGGTGAATTGCCTGATGACGTGATAACCACTCTTATCGGGACCCTTGTCAAGCAGAGGAAGGAGGCCGCCCAGTTATACAGGCAGGGGGGGCGTGATGATCTTGCCGGGAAAGAGGAGCAGGAAATTGATATACTAAAAGTTTACCTTCCTGAGCAAATGAGCGAGGAAGCGCTTGGCAAGGTGGTGGAGGCCGTTATTGGTGAAACGGGGGCCTCGTCCATGGCTGATATGGGTAAGGTGATGAAAGGAGTTATGGCCAGGGTGGCAGGTAAGGCTGATGGGAGCCTTGTTAGCGCCATTGTAAAAAAGAACCTTGCCTGAAGTATGGGCATTCTGAAACCATTTAGACACTCTGCTGTCTAAATAACTGCATATTATATATGCGGTTTTTTAGTGTTTATAACTTATGATAGGCCGGATGGCCCCGTAAATTGTCATATAATATTCCAGATGACAAGATTGAAGAGCTTAGGGAACGAAGCAGCATTGTAGATGTTGTTTCTCAATATGTAACTTTAAAAAAAACGGGCAAAAACTTTGTAGGTCTTTGCCCCTTTCATTCGGAGAAGACACCCTCTTTTACCGTCAGTGAAGAGAAAGAGATTTTTCATTGTTTCGGCTGTGGAGCCGGTGGTAATGTTTTCTCCTTTTTAATGAAAATAGAAGGTCGCTCCTTTCCGGAAATTGTAAGGGACCTTGCAGAGAAAGAGGGTGTTGAACTTCCTGATGGCAAGTCTTCAGGAATGATGGGCAGGGGGGGAGATCCTCGGGATGAGCGCAAGGATGCGCTTTATAACTTGTATGACAATGCATCTTCGCTTTATTCCCGGCTGCTTATGAAGTCGCCTGAGGGCGCGCAGGCCAGGAACTATTTCAAATCACGGGGAATAGGTAGTGATATCGCGAAAAAGTGGCTGCTTGGTTATGGCGGTAAAGGATGGTCCGCTTTTTCCGGGACTTTGACTTCTGAAAAGGTGAGAGAAGAGGCCCGCGAGGCGGGTCTCGTTATTAAAAGTAAAAAAGGCAGTTATTACGACAGGTTCAGGGAACGGCTCATCTTTCCTATTTGTGATATGAGGGGGAAGGTGGTTGCCTTTGGCGGGAGGATTGTCGAAGGGGATGGCCCTAAATATGTAAATTCTCCGGAATCCCCTGTTTATACGAAGGGGGATGTTCTTTATGGCCTGAATATTGCTAGAAATGACATTCGATCCGGAGGTGAGGCAGTGCTTGTCGAGGGCTATATGGATTTGCTGGCCCTTTACCGTTATGGAATAAAGAACGTCGTTGCCTCTTTAGGGACGGCGCTTACCAGGGCTCAGGCCCTGCTTTTAAAGAGATTTTGCAGTAAGGTTGTTTTGCTCTTTGATTCTGACAGTGCAGGTATTAAGGCTGCTTTAAGGGCTGTTGAGGTTCTTCTCGGCTGCGGCTTGAGTCCTTCCGTCGTTACCCTTCCCGCCGGTGAAGACCCTGATAGCTTTGTTAATGAAAAGGGGGAAGCGGCGCTAAGGGAGAAAATAGGAAGCCCGATACCTGCCATTGATTTTGTTTTAGCTGAGAAGCTGAAAGAGAAGCCGGCCGCGTCGCCTTCGGACAAGGCCTTTCTCATTCGCGAGATAATGCCTTTTGTGCGTCTTATCGAGGACTCGCTTGAGAGAAAGCTTACCTTGAAAAGGGTGGCTGAAAGGCTTTCCGTTGATGAAGCGCTTCTTGATGAGGCAATGGGGGGAGGCGGCGCTCCAAAGAGAGGTTATAAGGCTCAAAAGGTAAAAGGCGAAGCTGAAAAAGGTTCTGCAAAAAAGAAGTCAAAGGCCCAGGTGGCCCTGGAAACAATATTTGCCCTTACCTTATGGCACAGTGATGTTCTTGAAGAGGCTTTGAAATCGGGTGTTTTCAAAAATTTAAATGATCCCGATCTCGGTCTTATTGGTCAAAAGATAGAGTTTTTGTCGGAAAAGGGTAAGGATATTACACCCTCTGCCCTGATGGATCTTCTGGTGAATGATGGTCAGCGGGAAAGGTTGTCGGCCATATTGATCAAGGGGGATGTTCTTAAAGGATGCTCCCCGGTAGATGTCTTCAGGGATTGTGAAAGGATATTAAAGCAAAATTCCCTGTTGGAATCTGAACTGAGTATCACTAATAGATTAAATGACGCCTTAAACCGGGGAGATGAAAAAGAAGTGGCTTCCCTTCTGGAAGAGAAGCAAAGGATTATTCAGGCTCGGAAAAATGATCTGGCTTAAAGGAGAGATTGGATGAATAGAGAACAAAAATCTAAAGAGGTTGAAACTTTAATTAGCATGGGTAAGCAAAAAGGATTTCTTACCTATGATCAGGTTAATGATCTTCTTCCTCCCGATGTGGTCGATGAAAATCAGATCGACGATGTTATGACCATGTTTGGAGAGATGGATATCGAAGTCGTCGATGATGAGCAGAAGGCGCCGACCCGCAAAGAAGGGGATAGCGGCTCAGAAGAAGAGGAAGAGCAGGAGTATGAACCGGGGACCATAGGAAAGGCGAATGACCCGGTCAGGCTCTACCTGAGAGAGATGGGGTCTGTCTCGCTGCTTACCAGGGAGGGTGAAATTGAAATCGCCAAAAGAATCGAAAAAGGCCAGAATGAGATTATCAATACCATCTGTAAAACCGACTATGCCATTAAGGAGATACTCGGCTTTTCGCATGCTTTGAAAGAGGGGATGTTGAAGGTCAAGGATATTGCCAAGGGCATTGAAGAAGAGGAAGAGGCGGATGTTGAGGCTGAAATTGTGGAAGAATCCCCGCTTATGATCAAGACCCTTGAAACCCTTGAAAAGCTGGAAAAGTTGTTTAATGAGTGCCTCAAGCTGCGCGGGGAAGTTGAATCAAAGAAGGGTGAAGAGAGCAAGAAGGCTGAAAATAAGCTTGAGACGAAGAGGAAGGCTGTTGCCAAGACATTGCTGAGTTTAAATCTGCAGGACAAGGTTTATGAAGATCTTGTGTCAGGCCTTAAAAAGCTTGTAAGGAGCGGTAAGGGCTTGAGAAGCCAGCTGAAAGAGTGCGAAGCGAGGCTTTCCGATAAAAAAATATCGGCAGAAGAGAAGGCCGGCATTGAAGAAAAGGTCAAGGGCGTAAAAGGCGGTCTTGACCGGATTGAGCTTGAAAACGGGGCTGCTCTTGAGGAACTCGAAAAGACTCAAAAAACGCTTGTCAGGGGTGAGGTGGTTGCAAAAAGGGCAAAAAGGGAGCTTGTAGAAGCAAACTTGAGGCTTGTCGTCAGTATTGCCAAGAAATATACCAACAGGGGTTTGCAGTTTCTTGATCTTATTCAGGAGGGAAATATCGGCCTTATGAAGGCTGTTGACAAGTTTGAGTATCAGAGAGGCTATAAATTCAGCACCTATGCAACCTGGTGGATCAGGCAGGCCATCACAAGGGCCATTGCTGATCAGGCCAGAACGATCAGGATCCCTGTCCATATGATTGAGACGATCAATAAACTGATTAGAACTTCCCGCTATCTTGTCCAGGAAAAGGGGAGAGAGCCTTCACCTGAAGAGATTGCTGAAAAGATGGAGCTTCCCGTCGATAAGGTAAGAAAGGTGCTCAAGATTGCCAAGGAGCCTATTTCTCTTGAAACACCTATTGGAGAGGAAGAGGATAGCCATTTAGGTGACTTTATTGAAGACAAGAATGTTGTTTCTCCCGTAGAGGCGACCATTAAATATGATCTTCAGAACCAGACGAGAAATGTGCTGGCATCGCTCACTCCAAGGGAAGAGGAAGTGCTTAAGATGAGGTTTGGAATTCAGAAAAGAACAGATCATACCCTTGAAGAGGTGGGGCAGCATTTCCATGTTACAAGAGAAAGGATCAGGCAGATTGAGGCAAAAGCGCTTAGAAAACTAAGGCATCCCAGCAGGAGCAGGCGACTGAAAGGTTTTATCGACTGGCTCTAGTCTTATCCATAATAGTGTTGAAAAAATAAGTTTTACTTGTTATTATGACCAATTCAAATTAATTTAGGAGTTAAGCAGTGAAGAAAGAGATACATCCCGAATATTATGATGCCAAGATCAAGTGTGCCTGTGGTAATGTCATAGAAACACGTGCAAGTCGGCCGGAAATGTCTGTAGAGATCTGTTCTGCCTGTCATCCCTTTTATACGGGACAGCAGAAGATAGTTGATACGGAAGGCCGTGTCGAAAGATTTAACCGTAAATACGGTAAAACAGCACAAAAATAGTTGCAGCATTTATGGACCCGGTGAGCTTTTATGCCTCTCCGGGTCCATTGTTTTTTTGCGGAGAATTTCTCTATTAGGCCCCTTGCTTCACTAAAGTCCCCTGAACCGTCTGCTCTATGCGGCGCCGGATTCAGTGGATAACAGGCAGATTGTCTGTCACCTTTGACCGGCAAAATCAGAAAAAATCAAAATCCTCACCTCAAATTAAATAATACGCTAAGAGAAGTCCCGATGTTTAAGAAGCTCAATGAAGTTGAAAATCGTTATGAAGAACTTTCTCAGCTTCTTGGCGATCCTGAAATAATTTCCGACCAGCAGGTTTTTCAAAAGTATGCAAGGGAGCATTCGGAGATAGCTTCTGTTGTCGATACATACAGGAAATACAAGGATGTTGACGGTGAACTGGAAGACAACAGGGAGCTCCTGTCCGATCCGGACCCTGAAATGAGAGAGCTGGCAAAGGATGAGATAAAAAGACTCACTCTGGAAAAAGAGCGGCTCGAAAAGGAATTGCAACTCCTCCTCGTGCCGAAAGATCCGAGAGATGAAAAAAACGTTATTATGGAAGTAAGGGCCGGCACCGGTGGGGAAGAAGCGGCTCTTTTTGCGGCAGATCTTTTCAGGGCCTATTCCCGCTACGCCGAGAGCAAGAGGTGGAAGATCGAGCTTATTGACGAGAGCCTTGCCGACGCCGGTGGTTTCAAGGAAGTCATTGTGTCTATTTCAGGAAGCAAGGTGTATAGCCGCATGAAATATGAAAGTGGGGTCCATCGGGTTCAAAGGGTGCCCAAGACGGAAGCCCAGGGCAGGATTCATACTTCAGCCGTTACTGTGGCAATACTGCCTGAGGCTGATGAAGTCGATGTTGACATTAACCCCGGTGAACTGAAAATTGATGTCTTCAGGTCATCCGGCCCCGGTGGCAGAGCGTTAATACGACGGATTCGGCGATCAGGATTACGCATATTCCTACAGGAATTGTTGTCAGTTGCCAGGATGAAAAATCTCAGCATAAAAACAAGGCCAAGGCCCTGAAGGTTTTAATGTCACGCCTTCTTGCCCTGAAGGTGGAAGAACATGAAGCCGAGATATCGAAGGACAGGAAAAGTCAGGTAGGAAGTGGTGACAGAAGTGAAAAGATAAGGACCTATAACTTCCCCCAGTCGAGGGTGACCGATCACCGCATCGGTCTTACCCTTCATAAGCTCGACCAGGTTATGGAGGGGGATTTCGATGAAATACTGGATGCCCTGACGGCGCACTTCCAGGCGGAAGCCCTCAAAGTGAAGTCATAATCTAAATGCTTTCCCCTTTCCCTCACTTATGCAGAAGATCAAAGCAAAAATAAAAAGGATCAGGCCGGAAAACGATAATCCCCTGCCTGCTTATATGACGCCTCATTCTGCCGGTATGGATCTTTATGCCGATATTGAAGGTGAAATCGTCATTGAGCCCATGAAAAGAGCGCTTGTCCCGACCGGTATTTCCATTGCCCTTCCCGACGGTTTCGAAGCCCAGATCAGGCCGAGAAGCGGACTGGCAGTAAAGCATGGCATTGCTCTTGTCAACTCCCCGGGAACGATAGATGCGGACTATCGTGGTGAAGTAAAGGTCATTATGATAAATCTTGGAGAAGCTCCCTTCGTTGTCAGAAGAGGAGAGCGGATCGCCCAGATGGTTGTTCATGAAGTCTCCCGGGTTAGCTGGATTGAAGTTGATATTCATGATGAGACTGAAAGAGGGGGCGGTGGATTTGGTCATACGGGGGTTTGATTTCTATTGTTCTTGACAATTGAGATGTCCTGATGCTAAACTCAACACGCATTTGTCGTTTATACTTGTAAGGTGCCAAACTGCCTGTGAAGGCGGGACGGAAAGCCACGGGTCTTTTCTCCGATATTTCTGCTTTGTCCGTAAGATAGCCGGGTTGCCAGTATTTATAGTGATATTACTGGGCCCGGTTTTTTTTATTTTAGAATAATTGAATTTTGATTGAGGGGGATTTAGATGAAGATTTTTAAGGATGGTGTTCTGGCAAGATCTTGGAAAAGTCTCTGCACTTTGCTCCTTATTCTTTCCGTCAGCGCTTGTAGCGGCGGTGGAGGAGGAGGGGGAGGCGGTGGTGGCGGTGGTGATTCTTCAACGACCGTCTCTGGTAAGGTAACGCTTTCAGAAACTGTGTCCGAAAAACGGGCCTTTAAGTCAGTTAAGGCGCTTGGTGTGTGCCCTTCGGAATTGCAGGGAGCAGACATTAGTCTTTACAATGCAAGCCATCCGGAATGGTATTTTCCTGTTGCCAAAGTTATGAGTGGCCTGGATTGCAGCTACTCTTTTAGTGTTTTGACGAATGCCGCTTTGAATATAAATCCTGACGGAAGCCTCCCTTACAATGATGGAGACCCTATTCCTGCGGGTCTTTACACGGTAATTGCAAAAAATGATATCTCCATTACAGGTGGAAAGCAGTATGTGGCCATACAGGCTTTTGTCAGAAAGTTTTCCGGCGTTGTAAATGACAATAACCTGACTGCTTATGATGGTGATGTTGATCCTGAAGTAGATACAATGTTCGGGCAGAATCCGAATGGTGATGGCACTTTTGGAGGCGCTGACCTTGCCATTCAGGTGAATCGTAATCTGGGGATTACATTTAATAATGCAATAGCCAGAAAGACAGTCAATGGTTATATAACCGTTGCTGACGGCTCCGGAAATGTTATGGCCGGTAAATGGACTCTTTCTCCCAACCTTGTTTCTGCTGTTTTTAAGCCTGAAAGCGATTTTTCTCCGGGGACGCTCTATATTGTTACCGTTGGTACCGGGGTGCAGGATGTATTTGGAAAGCATCTGGCTGCTGTAGTGACGGGATCATTTACGGCAGACCTGCTTGATGAGAAATCTCCTAATGCTAATTATTTCGGGCCTACGACTGATACGCCTGTAAGCAAACCTCTCATGATAGAAGTTGATGAACTCGTTGATTTCAAGACGATGACTGTTTCTTCTGTTCCCGGTATTGGAGACAAACCTACCATTCGATTTATAGGTTTTGATCAGAGTCGCCATGAATTAACTAACAAAGGGTTTGTTTATGAGATACTGCCGAGCGCTAAATTGCTGCTTTCACAGGGCTATAAAATTACCCTGGGTGGTGCGCGTGATATGGCAGGTAATGTTCTTACTGATGTTACCATTGATATTACGACAGAGGCGACTGCTTCAGCGCCGACAGTGGAAAAAACATGGCCTGTCGATGGCGCTGTCGATGTAAGTGAGGGGACCGTTATCAAAGCCAGGTTTGACAGCATCATGGACCCTGAAACGATCAATTCGTTGACCTTTACCTTAAAAAATGGCGCCTCTAATGTGGGCGGAAGTGTTTACTACAACTATATTACAAGGACGGCCGTCTTTAAACCGACTGCCAACCTGGCTGTTTTTAAGACATATACGGCTACCGTCAAAGCAGTAGTGGGAGATTTTGGACAGGGAACAGACCAGACCCTGATGGGCCTTGATTACTCATGGTCCTTTTCAACACAGGCTACGGATGTAACTCCGCCATCAGTGAAGTTTACTACGCCTGTCAGCGCTGCACTGAAAATTTCAACAAGCACAAGCGTTACGGCTGTTTTTACTGAAAATATCACTGGTGTAAGTGATCTCTCCTTTACTTTAACAACAGCCAAGGGAGAGACTGTGCTTGCCGGAGTGAGCTATGTCCCACTCACCAATACGGCTATACTGACTCCTTCCACTCCACTTTCTGCCGGAGTGGTCTATACGGCTGCAATCGACGGTGCCTCAATTGCAGATGATGCCGGAAACCTCATGGAGAAAAACTACTCATGGTCTTTTACAACTGCTCCGCCTCCTGATTCAGGTCCACCTGCCATATCTTTAACAAGCCCTGCGGCAGGCGCCACAGGAGTTGCTATCGACTCTGTCGTTACCGTCGAATTCTCGGAGCCGCTTAAGGGGGTCGATTCTTCTTTGTTCTTCCTCTATGGTGGACGTCTTCCGGTGTCAGGTGTTGTGGAATATGATTATGTAACTAAGCGCGCAACCTTTATTCCTTCAAAAAAACTCAGCTACAACGCTGACTATAAGGCTGTCATTTCCGGAAAGATTGAAGACCTCACAGGAAACACGCTGGGAGCGGATTATGCCTGGGCTTTTACAACAATGGCAGAACCTGATCTGACGGCCCCCATGGTTGTATCTGAAAGTCCGGCCGATAAAACGGTAGATGTACCCGTAAATACTGATCTTTCCATTACCTTCTCTGAAGATATAGACGAAAGTACTGTTTTTATGAGCTTAAGCAGTGTGAATGGGAGTGTATCAGGCGATGCGATCTATGATGCAGTAAACTATATTGCTACCTTTACCCCGGCGTCGTCACTTTCTTATGGCACCATCTACGATGCAGTTCTTGCTTCCCATGTGAAGGATCTGGCAGGCAATCAAATGTCGGCCGGACATGCATGGCGGTTTAAGACAGATGCCCGTCCATACGTAGTGAAAGTATCTCCCGCCAGGGATGCTACCAATGTCGATACTGGCGCGGCGATTAAGGCGGTCTTCTCTGAAGCTGTGACCGGTGTCAATGACTCTACATTTACCATTGCCGGTGTTTCCGGTACTGTTACTTATGACGGGCCCGGTAAAACGGCAACATTTACACCCTCTGCATTTCTGAATGATTCCACCGTTTATACAGCGACAATCAGTTCATCTGTTGCAGATAATTATGGGATCTCTATGGCCGGTGATTTCATCTGGAGCTTTGAAACAGCTGCACCGGTTGACTTGACGCCTCCCACTGTTTCCTCGATGACACCGAAAAAGGGTGAAATAAATGTTGCCACCAACACGAATGTAGTCATCCATTTTTCAGAGGCAATTAATGATGCGACCCTATTCTTCAACCTAAGCAGTACATTCGGTAATGTCTCCGGTGGTCTAGGTTACGATACAAGCACCAATACCGCTACATTCTTGCCTGCTCTTGAACTGGATGCTTCAACTACCTATTCTGCGACAATTCGTGCAGGCGTAGCGGACCTTGCGGACAACGTCATGGTTTCCCCTGTTGTCTGGAGCTTTACAACAAGAGGTCCAACCTGGGGGACAGCCATAAGGCTTGAATCGAATCCCGGATCGGCTTATAACCCTCATATTGCCTTTGGTCCAAATGGTAATGCCATAGCTGTATGGCGACAGTATGATGCGAAGACTGCCTACTACGACGTTTATGCCAGCTATTACACTAAAGGGTCCGGGTGGGGAACGGCAATGCTTATTGAAACTAATGCAGGCAATGCTTATTCGCCAAAAGTTTCCTTTTACAGCAATGGCTATGCGAGGGTTGTCTGGCATCAGTATGATCCTGAGAATAAAACCTATGACATCTGGACTAACTTTTGTACGCCTTCCGGTTCGTGGTCGACGGCAGAAACGTATGATACGCTGGGGGGGCATGCTTACTCACCTGCTATTGCCAATGATTCCAGTTCTCTTATCGTTTGGTATCAGCATGACGGTTCCTACGACAGTCTCTATGGTGGCGCTTGCTGCAGTCAGAAAAGTGTTATTGAGAGCAACAAGGGAAGTGTAAGTGAACCTGTCGTAGCAAAGGATGGCAGTAAAAATGGAATGGTTGCTTGGCGTCAACAAAATGTATCAACCGGATACTATGATATCTGGGCCAGTTATTATAACGGCAGCTCCTTCGATAAACCAATACTTATTGAAGACATGCCTGGAAATGCCTATAATCCCGATGTTGCCTTCGATAGCAATGGAAACGCCATGGTTGTTTGGCAACACTATAATACGAAGACCCTCTTCTATGATATCTATGCCCGTTACTATAGTAAAGATGGCGGCTGGGGAGCAGTGAAACTGCTGGAGAACAATGCAGGTTCTGCATATGCGCCCAAGGTTGATTTCTACAATTATGATGCTGCCAGGATTGTCTGGCATCAATATGATACTACCTATAAAGTTTATGATATCTGGACCAACTATTATTTGAGTTCTGGATCTTATGGCACCGCTTCGAAACTTGATTCCGGTTCAGGCAGCGCATCCAGCCCGCAAATTGCAAATTCCGGCAACGCAATGACTGTATGGTATCAGCATGATGGTAAGTATAACAGTATCTATGGTCAGAAATGCTGTACCGGCACTGCCCTGCTGGAAAGGAGAAGCGGCGATGCCTATGAGCCGCAAGTTGCCAGGGATCCTTTTGATAATGGACTCGTTATCTGGCGGCAGTATGATGCATCGACCGGTTACTATGACATCTGGGTGAATCATTATAAATAGTCTGAGAGTAAATATGTAATTATCAGGTGCCGGAGGGCTGATTATAATAATCGGCTTTCCGGCATTTTTTTGATACTAAGCAAGAGAAGCCATCGTTTTTATTGATATTTAAATTGTTTGGCTAAATAGAGGTTGAGAACTAAACAATATTATCATCCGGCTTGCTTTTTGCTTTAAAATAAATTTCATGATTTCTTGACCTTTATATTTCACATGATATCATTAATAAAAACAAGCTAACTTCCTCCATTTTAAAACCATTGTTTTAAAAATAGAGGTGGCTGCTTTTAAATTTTTGTTTCGCCATATGGCTGGTTTGCTGGATTTTTTACGTCATATGGCAGGGTTTTGGGATTTTCATGTCAAACCATTAAGTATTGCAGGAGGGACGGTTATGAAAGGGAAGACTAAAAAGGGCGTTGATTTATTTATTACCCTGTTACTTGCGTTGTCACTGACGCTTTTCCTTGGCGCTTGTGGAGGCGGCGGCGGTGGAGGCGGCGGCGGTGGTGGTGGTGGTGGCGGTGGAACCTCCTATGATGGTGATTCAACCGTTTCAGGGAAAGTCTCTCTGTCATCTTTGGTTGGTTCAGACCAGGATGCTGTTTCCAAAGCTATGGGTTATAAACCGGGCATGTCCAAATTGATGTCACCTTCCTTTGATGGTTATTCATCGGCTCTCCTCAATGCCATTATCAAAGTCTACGTTATCGGCGCTGATGGTGAGCTTGAAGATACGGGAAAGACGTGCAGTTTTACCGGTTATGATAGTGCAACAGGTAATCCAACTTATGAATGTTTAAATCTTCGGGATGGCATTGATTATATTGTGAGGTTCATTAAGTTGCTTGATGGACAGGCGCTCGATATGATGACCAATATTACCGTGCCGTCAGGCTCTGCCGCAGTTACGGGTGGAGACCTTTCTCCACAGACAACGGTTATCGTTCAGACCATAGTTAATGCCGTTCTCGAAGCTACGGAAGGAAAGGATATAGACCAGACAGTCGTCAGCGACATTATAAGCGCTATTAAAGCAGCCATAGAAAGCCTTGTTGCTTCAGGGGCAATTGTGATTCCCTCGGTTATTGTAGAGGCTCCGACAGATGCCAATGGCGATCCCATTACTGATATAAACCAGCTAAATGGCGGGACGAGATATGGTGATAATTCAAGTGTCGACAGCGCTTCAGGGACACTGCTTTCCGATGAAACCGTATCCCGTGATCTCGATGCAGCTTCAACGACAACACAGTTAAACAGTATTGCAGGTATTGATGTTACGACAGATGCCGGAAAGAAAGCCCTGGTAGAAAAGGTATTTTTGGAACTTATCGATGATGGTAATATTCCACGTTTTTATATTGATTTCTTCTCAAACCAGTACATTGCCGGAATAACCACTAATCCTTTCGAGTTATACAGTACACTTGCACCGGGAATTACCTTTTATAACCTGACCGGTAATCCTATTAGTCCTCCGCCGGGTATGGCAGCTTACAGTGTAATGACAACACTCAACTCCGGCTTAAATGATATCCATACGGCACTTGACAATATGACATCATTAGTTCCTGCCAACGTTGAAGCGGCCAAGTTGATATTGGCGGATACTCCCCCCGTTTTGCCGGCACTCTTCCAGAAGGGGACAACCCTTACGCCTTCGTACCCTCTGAATGTCCCGCAGGCGATTGCATATACCATTTTTACGGTTGATGTTTATGCTGTGGATAGGGCCGCAGATACTGGTCGAGTAAAGGGTTCCACGGGAGAAACAGGATGGTTTGAACCGACGGAATTTGATCCTCTTACTTATGATCCGACTGGAGTTGATCCGGGACTTATGCAGTTTTTCGGTTTCTTTACAGATACGGAACTGGCGAAGATCGCGGGCGTCGAGATATTTGAATTCCAGACACGGCCCGGTAATGTTTACGCACGAACCATACCGGGTCACACTTCGGATTACTCGGGCCAGGAGTATGATATTCTTGATGCAACGACCTGTTTTGCCGATCCTGTCTATGCGGCAAACTTTGTTGCTGCATCAACGATAATGCCGACCACTTTCACTCCCATGAGTACTACAGTGGATCTTACCTATCCTACTGCATCGGGATCTCCGGCAAACAAAACGGCCGTTATGGTTAATGTTACCAGCTTCCCGCAATGGGGTGGTGGTGCTCGTCCCGATTCAATCTGCTTCACTGTAAGCCCCTGGGCAGCCAAGTGTGAGCAGAATGTTGGTTGTGATGAATTCTCCGTTTCCGAGGTGACGGGTGGATTTACTATTGATAACGATTCTGATCCCATTTTGGGAGCAATCCAAGTCTATGCCGGTATGCCTATCATCAGTGACTTTAAGACGGGCACTTACGAAGTTGTTGTTAAAAATAGCGCCGGCTCACCCGTAGCGAACAAGGTATTTACAAGGAAAGTCCTTACCGGTATGCAGGACGCAAAAGCTAAACTGCTGACACCGGCTTCCTGGCCTGAAGAGCCTAAAGAATGTCAGGGACTTCATGGTGGTACGACTCCGCGGAGAGATGAAGTGGCGGCCTGTGTTGCCTATGATGCAGAGTTGATTACCTTTACCCAGACGACTTTTGCAGCGACAACCACCATCGGTGCTGCTGACTATGGCAAACCGACAATCACATGGGCGCCGCCTGCCAATGTGACCCTTCCCGAAGGTGTTAAGATCGCTTATCACCTTAGCGTTGGTGAGCAATATTGCGGTGGCGGTCCATGCACCTGGACGCATAAGTTTGCCACATGGGACAGGGACAAGCCGACATATGGCACCTCACTGACCCTACCCGTACTGCTTGAGGAGATTCCCTTTGTTAATCAGACGGCCCTCAGTTATCATGCCAACATCAATGTTACCTTCGTTGATGTTGCGACAGGTGAAGAAATCGGGCAGGGTGGCCATTCAGGGGCCCAGTTCTGGGTAGGGCAGAAGCTTGTTTGGTCAGATACCATCACAATAAATGGTTCAACTCCGGCATCGATACGCCAGTATGATACGGGTAATTACAAGGTGGCTCT